>CADDZP010000012.1 GCA_902812475.1 Actinomycetota bacterium
CCCGCCCCCGCCGCCCAGCCGAACGGCGGCACCAGCACGGAGTGAGGGCCTGGGCCGTCGAACGGCCGGGGCCCGTCGACACCGGGCCGCTCGTCCGGGTCGAGCGCCCCGATCCCGCGCCGGGGACGGGCGAAGTCCGCATCGAGGTCAGCGCCTGCGGCGTCTGTCGCACCGACCTCCACCTGGCCGAGGGCGATTTGCCGCCGCGTTATCCCGGTGCCGTTCCCGGCCACCAGGCCGTGGGGGTGGTCGACGAGCTGGGCCCGGGCACGTCCCGGTTCCGGGAAGGCGACCGCATCGGCATCGCCTGGCTCCGTCACACCGACAACGTGTGCCGGTTCTGCACCCGCGGCGAGGAGAACCTGTGCGTCGCTCCCGAGTTCACCGGCTGGGACGCAGACGGCGGCTTCGCCCAGTACGCGGTCGTCGACGAGAACTACGCCTACCGACTCCCCGACGTGTTCGACGACGTGCACGTGGCGCCGCTCCTGTGCAGCGGCATCATCGGTTACCGGGCCCTGCGACGGGCGAACGTCCCGCCGGGCGGCACCCTCGGCATCTACGGTTTCGGCGCCTCGGCGCACCTGGCCATGCAGGTGGCCATGTTCCAGGGCGCCACCGTGCACGTGATGACCCGCTCGGCGGACGCCCAGCGCCTGGCCCGGGAGCTGGGTGCGACGAGCGCCCAGGGCGCTGCGGACCCGCCGCCCGAACCGCTCGACGCCGCCATCCTTTTCGCCCCCGTCGGCACGCTCGTGCCGCCCGCCCTCGAGGCCCTCGACCGCGGTGGCACGCTGTCCATCGCCGGGATCCACCTGACCGACATCCCTGCGCTGAACTACGAACGGCATCTCTTCGAGGAACGCGTGCTGACGAGCGTCACCGCCAACACCCGCGCCGACGGCGAGGCGTTCCTCGAGATCGCCGCCCGCATCCCGATCGAGACGATGACGCGCGTCTATCCGTTCGACGAGGCCGACCGCGCCCTCGCCGACGTTGCCCACGACCGCATCACCGGCGTGGGGGTGCTACGGGTTGAGTAACAACAAGCGCGTGCCGGTCGCCGCGTCGGGCGGCAGCTCGTAGCTCCCGTCGGCCAGCTCGACGGCGCCTTCCACGCCGGCGCCGGAGACGCCCGAGAAGGCGATGTGGTGCATGCGCCCGGGGCGGTCGCCGATCCACGTCGCCAACGGGCTGGCCGGCGACGCCGGCGTCACCAGGCGCAGACGTCCCGGCCCCGGCCAGGCCAGGTCGACCCACCGCCCGGACTCGTCGGTGCCGCGTCCGACCTCCGCACCCTGTAGCAGCCCGGCGAAAAGGGCCACGGCGCCGTCGAGGTCGGCGACGGCGTGCACGACGCGCACGAGCGACGCCATGACCGGTCCCCGTGCCGGAAACCCTTCGGGGGCCGGCGTCTCCCAGTAGCCCTCGATGGACTGGGCGAGCTGCACGACGACGCCCGACGACGCTTTCGGGTGAAGGAAGGCCTCCTTCCAGTACCGGTCGCGCAGGTCCACGTTGATGGGCTCGTACCCCGATGCCGACGCCGCGGCCAGGGCCGCTTCGATGTCATTCACCTTGAACGTCATGTGGTGCGGGCCGGGGCCGTTGCGGTCGAGGAAGCGGCGCAGGAAGTCGTTGCTCTCGAGCTGATGGGGCTCGAGCACCTCGACGCGCATGCCGTTGGCGAAACCGAGCTGGCAAGGGGCGAAGCCCGGGCCCTGTCCGCCCGACATCCACCGCCCGCCGAGCACGCCGACGAGGCGGGGCCAGGCCTCGCCCCAGCGCTCGACGGCGATGGCGACGTGGTCGAGGTCGACGGCCTCGATCACGCGAGCAGCTCCTCGTAGAGCTCGATGTGCTCGTCGACCATGCGCTCCGTCGAGAAGTAGCCCTCGACGGCCGCTCGACAGGCGCCCCGGTCAAGGCCGTCGAGCTTGCCGACGGCGGCGGCCATCTCGGTCTCGTCACGGCACAGAAAACCGGTGCGGCCGTCGTCGATGACCTCGGGGGCGGCCCCCTCCGGGAAGGCCAGCACGGGCGTACCGCAGGCCTGGGCCTCGAGCATCACCAGGCCGAAGGGCTCGTTCCAGCGGATCGGGAAGACCAGCGCCCGCGCCCCGGCGTAGAGCTCGAGCTTGCGCTCGTGCCCGACCTCGCCCAGGTACTGGATCTGCTCGGACAGGAACGGCGCCACCGTCGCCTCGAAGTAGTCCCGTTCCCAGGGCTCGCGCATCTTGCCGGCGAGCAGGAGCGGGACGTCGGCCTTGAGGGCCACGTCGATCGCTCTGCCGGCGCCCTTGTCCGGCGAGAGGCGGCCGAGGAACAGGAGATAGCCACCGCTGCCGTCGCCGATGGGGAAGTCGGCGGCGTCGATGCCGTGGTGGATCACCCGCGCCACGGGCAGCTCGGGCGCGGGCGTACGCTGGGCGTGGGACACGGCGATGACCGACACCTTCGGCGCCACCCGCTCGTAGATGTCCCGCAGCTCGCCGTTGAGCTCGCCGTGGATCGTCGTGACGACTGGCAAATCGGTGTAGTGGTCGGAGATGATGGGGCCCAGAACGCTGTGATCGTGGATCAGGTCGACGTCGCCGAGGGACTCGTACGCGGCCAGCACGTGGCGCACTTCTGGGACGCTGAAGCCGATGCGGACGCCTTCGGACTCCTCGAGCAGCCAGCGCTTCGGCACCGGGCAGGTCGAGTCTCCGGTGGTGAACAGCACGACGTCGTGGCCGGCGGCGGCGAAGCCCTGGGCCAGGCGGTCGACCACCAGCTCGATCCCGCCGTAGAGGTGCGGGGGGACGGGCGCCCACGGCGGTGCCACCAGTCCGATGCGCATCGAGCGATTACAGCAGAGGCGCCCACGAGCGTCCCAGCCGGGGCCGATCCCGGCGCTTTCTTACTGAGCGCGGTGTTTTTCTCGCGTACGGTCCCTATTTTGGGGAATGCATGACGAAGGTCACAGGCTGATGAGCGTCGAATCTGAAAGCGACACCGAGGGAGCCATTGACCGTATGAGCGAGCCGAGCCAGAGGGGGAGCCGACGGCGGTGCTGGGTGCGCTGGGCCATCGGCGGTGTTTCGAGCACGGCGCTGATCGCCGGCGCCGTCGGCTACGGGCCGGGGTCGAGCGCGGGGGCGGCCGTGTCGCCCGGCATCGGCAGCTCCTACGCGCAGTCGCTGCAGGTCACCCCCCACGAGGGGTCGCTGGCCGTCGGCATCGTCATGGGCGAGGCCCTGGCCGGCCACACCAACAGCGTGGCCCGAGCCCAGTCCCAGGGCATCGACCTGGGCGCGGTCGGCGCCTCGATGAAGGGCTACAACTGTGGAACGGCACCGTCCGCGACGCAGGTGGCCCTCGTCCCCGACCCGCTCCAGGCCGAGACGCCTGGCGGCGGCAGCGGTGCCGACGAGAAGACGCAAGAGCCCACGTACGGGCTCGACAAGCTGGGGCCCTCCAGCTTCCCGCCGTCGTTCGGCAGCACCGAGCACGTGCTGGCCAACGGCACGCCGTACGGCGAGGCCGACACCTACTACGGCCAGATCGGCGGCAACGGGTTCGAGGTCTCGGGCATGACCTCGAAGGCGTGGTCGGGCCTCGTGAACGGCGACCGCGTCGCGGCGGCCACGTCGGACATCGGGACGCTGAACATCGGCGGCCAGGTGGTGCTGAAGGGCTTGCACTGGGAGGTCTCGTATCCGTCGGGCGGCGACAAGAAGCCCGCCGGGCTGTTCACGATCGGCCAGCTGACGATCGGCGGCCAGGCTGTCCCCACCGGTGACCCGTCGGCCGCCATCGCCGCCGCCAACCAGGCGCTTTCCAACCTCGGCATCGTGGTGAGCGCCCCGTCCATGACGATCGTGCAGGGCCTGGCGCAGGTGCCGCCCCTCGAGCTTCGCTGGGTGCCGAACGCCCAGCGCGACGCCATCACCAAGCAGGTGAGCAACCCCTTGCAGACGCAACTCCACCCCATCGAGAGCGGGCTCGAGAACGGGTTCGGGCCGCCTGAGCCGGCCCAGATCGCGGCCGCCACCTGTCAGTCCGACACGCCGATCACCGTGGCTGACATCACGATCGCGTCGTTCACAGGCGGGGGCTACTTCAACACCGCCCTGGGCGGGGTCAACGCCACGAGCGGCGAGACGCCCGCCAACCCCTTCGACCTGTCCCCGTTCTCGCCGACGTCGGTCGCCGGCCTCACCCAGAGCCTCCCCGGCACCGAAGCCGTGCCCGGGACCCCGGGAACGACGGGCACGCCCGGCGAGGCGCTGGGAGCCGCAAGCGGTGACATCGGCACGAGCGGTGGCGGCGCCAAGGCCTCGACGGGCGGCGGAACGAGGCGTCCGCTCGAGCGAGCGGCGGCGGTGAGCACAGAGAACGGCCCGCTGCTGGCGATCGGCCTCGGAGGGCTCGCCCTCCTCGCCCTCCTCGCCGAGGGCGACCGACGCATGATGCGTCGAGCACACAACCGTCTGGCGTTCGAGTTCGAGGAGTAACGCACACATGGCGATGGCCAACGGCGCCGGCAACGGCGTCACTTCGGTCGACCGGCCGTACTACTCCACCGGTCAACGGCTCCTTCGCGGTTACGGCCCCGTAGCCGCCCTCGTCCTCGTCATCGTGCTGATCGCGGTGACGGTGCCGAGCAAGGCGCACAAGGCGAACAACGCCGCTGCGGTCAACGCCGGCGAGAGCGTGGACACCGGCGAGGGTGGCACGCAGGCCGCCGGGGCGACGGGTCCCGCTGCCGGTCCGGCCGCCAACGGCGGGCCCGGTACGGGAGGTCAGGCGGGCACGGCGGGCAAGACCGTCAACCTGCCCGGCAAGACCACCGCCTGCAACGGCCAGGCCCTGCAGGTGCCCGGCGACCCGTACTCACCGCCGTGCATCCAGTTCACCGGCGACAACGGCGGCAACACGTCGAAGGGCGTCACCAAGGACAGCATCACGGTCGCCGTGCGCCTGACGGCCGACCAGTCCTTCCAGCAAACGCTGGCCCAGCTGGCGGGTGCCCAGCTCCGGGACACCAACGACGACAACGTCCGCACGATTCAGGCGCTGGCTCAATACTTCAACACCCACTACCAGTTCTACGGTCGCAAGCTCGTCATCAAGACCTACAACGGCCAGGGCTCGCTGGCCAACGAGCTCCAGGGCAACGGCCAGGCGGCCGCCCAGGCCGACGCCGTGCAGGTCGGCAAGCAGATCAACGCCTTCGTCGACCTCACCGGCGAGTCCGAGCCCTACGCCACGGCCCTGAAGAACCAGCAGGTGATCGCCCTCGGCGACCCGTACATGCCCGGCTACTGGCATCAGGACCACGCGCCGTACGCCTGGTCGCTGGCGACCGACGGCACCCACCTCGCCACGTCGGTGGCCGACTACGCCGTGCAGAAGCTGTGCCCGCCGGGGACCCCGGCCTCATACGCCGGTGGCGACCTGAAGAACAAGCCCCGCAAGTTCGCGGGCATCGCCCCGGCCAACGAGCTGTACCAGGTGTCGGCGACGGTGTTCAAGCAGTACATGGAGGCCCGCGGCTGCGCCGTCGACAACTACAGCTACACCCTCGACCTCGGCACCGAGTCCCAGCAGGCGCAGAACCTGGTCTCCCAGCTCAAGGCCAAGGGCTACACCACCATCCTCTGCGGCTGCGACCCGATCTTCCCCGTATACCTGACGGGCCAGGAGTCGTCGCAGAACTACATCCCGGAGTTCGTGGAGATCGGCGCCGCCCTCGTCGACCAGGACTATGTCGGCCAGCTCTACAACCAGCAGGCCTACGCCCACGCCATCGGTATCAGCCCCAACCTGGCGGCCGTGCCGTACACGCAGACGCTGGGCTACAAGGCGTACAAGACGGTGTCGCCCAACACCGAGCCGGCGTTCTTCGTCGACATCATCTACGGACAGATGGCGATGATGGCCCTGGGCATCCAGATGGCCGGTCCCAACCTCACGCCGCAGACGTACCAGCAGGGGATGTTCAACTTCCCACCCAAGCTCGGTCCGTACGGCTTGTGGGGATTCGGCAAGGACCAGTACACGGTTCCCAACGACTTCCGCGAGGTGTGCTGGAGCCCGGGCACGGTGTCGTCGTTCAACAGCAAGCAGGGCGCCTACATCCAGACGTCCAAGGACCGGTGGACCATCGGGAACGTCCCCAAGGGCCCGCCCGGCTGTCCGATCCCGCAAGGATGAGCGCGCGCCCTGAGGCGAGAGGCATGATTCGGTCGTGAGCGTGCTGACTGACAGGTTCGGTGAGCTGGGCTCGCCGGCCCTCGAGCGCTGGCGTGACCTGAGCGGCACCCGCCGCAGCCAGATCATCGTCGGCGCCGTGGTCGCCATCTACGTGCTGTGGAGCCTGGTCACCGGCAACCACGGCTGGCTCTACAAGCACGCCCCCATCGGGATCGTGCTGGCCGGTGTCGTCTACGGGTCGGTGTACGCCCTGGGTGCCTTCGGGCTGATCCTCATCTACCGCTCGAACCGGATCATCAACTTCGCCCACGGCGCCCTGGGGAGCTTCATCGGGGTGCTGTTCATCGGCCTGGTGAAGGTCAAGGGCGTCAACTACTGGATCTCCCTGCCGACCGCGGTCATCGGAGGATTCATCCTGGGCGGCCTCATCGAGGTCCTCGTCATCCGCAACTTCAACCGCAAGAAGGTGCCGCGCCTCATCCTCACCGTCGCCACCATCGGCCTGGCCACGGCGCTGGGGGGCGGCGAGCTGTACCTGAGCAAGAAGGAAGGCTTCACGTCGCTCACCGGAGCGTTCGCGCCGCCGTTCGACGTGTCGCTGCGGGTCTCGGTGTCGACGTTCCACAGCGCCGACATCCTCATCGTCGCCGTGGTCCCGGTCGTGATCGCCTTCCTCGCCTGGTTCCTCCTGCGCACGAGGGCCGGCATCGCCGTGCGAGCGGCAGCGGAGAACGAGGACCGGGCCCTGCTGCTCGGCATCCCGGTGCGAAACCTGTCGACCATCGTGTGGGCCATCGCCGGTGCGCTCGCAGTCCTGACCTACATGCTGTCGGCGCCGTTCGAAGGGGTGAAGCCAGGGCTCACCTCCAACGGCCCGACGGTGCTGCTCCCGCTGTTGGCCGCGGCGGTCGTCGCCCGCATGGAGTCCCTGCCGACGGCCTTCTTCGCCGGCCTGGGCCTCGGCATCGCCGAGCAGCTCGTGCACTGGAACTCGCCCAACCACCCGGCCGTCATCTACGCCGTCTACCTGGCGGTCATCCTCATTGCGCTCCTCGCCCAGTCCGGGCGCCTGTCCCGAGCCTTCGCCGGGGCCACGTCGTCGTGGGCCGCGGTGGCCGCCCTCAAGCCCATTCCCGAGGAACTGCGCGGGGTGCCCGAGGTCAAGTGGGGCAAGCGAGGGCTGCTCGTCCTGGCCGCCGCCGCCTTTATCCTCGTTCCCGCCAGCTGGGGACCGAGCAACCGGTTATTGGCGTCCTACGCAATCGTGTGGACGATCGTGGGCGTCTCGCTGGTCGTGCTCACCGGCTGGGGCGGCCATATGAGCCTGGGGCAGTTCGGCATCGCCGGTGTGTCGGCGATGATCGCGGCCAACATGGTGTCGCACTGGAACGCCGACTTCTTCTTCGTCATCCTCGCCGCCGGCGCCACCGGAGGGGCGGTCGCCGTGCTCGTGGGCCTTCCCGCCCTGCGCATCAAAGGGATGTTCCTCGGCGTCACGACCCTCGCTCTGGCGGTAGCCCTCGACCTCTACTTCCTCAACTCGGCCAACTTCGCGTCCTGGATCCCGTCGTCGGGTGTCGACCGTCCGCTGCTCCTCCAGCGCTTCGACCTCAACGATCAGTACACGATGTACCTGGTCTGCCTGGCGTTCCTCGCCGTCACGATTCTGGTGACGATGGGGTTGCGCAAGTCCCGCGCCGGCCGTGTGCTCATCGCCGCCGAGAACAACGACCGGGCCGCACAGGCGGCGTCGGTCGACACCACCCGGGTAAAGCTGGCGGGCTTCGCGGTGGCCGGCATCATCGCGGGCGTGGCCGGCGCCCTCAGCATCTACCTGCTGACGGCGTTGAACCCGGGGAGCTTCCCGGCCATCGACAGCATCACCATCTTCGGCTACAGCGTCATCGGCGGGCTTGGCTCGGTCACGGGCGTGGTGATCGGCGTGCTCTTCTTCAAGTACCTCGAGAGCATCACCGCCCTCGGTCAATACCACCTGATCATCGCCGGCATCGCGCTGCTGTGGGTGCTCAGCGTCGTGCCCGGCGGCATCGGGCAGGTGGTGTACGCCGGACGTGATGCCGTTCTGCGATGGATCGCCAACCGGCGCGGCATCCTCGTCCCGAGCCTTGTGGCCGACAAACGGGTGCTAGGCGAGGCCGAGCACGCCGCAGACGAGGAGAGCCTGCTGGCCGGCGCCCTCACGGCGACTCGCGTGGAGGATCTCGACGGCAACGGCAAACTTCCTGAGCTCGAGGACGTGGTCCAGTGACGCCGCGCTCGGTGAAGGACGAAGAGCTGCTGCTCACCTGCCGTGGGCTCGACATGTCCTACGGGCCCGTGCAGATCCTCTTCAGCGTCGACTTCGACGTGGTCGAGGGCGAGATGGTGGCGCTGCTCGGCACCAACGGCGCCGGCAAGTCGACGCTGCTGAAGGGAATCTGCGGCCTTGTGCGCCCGACGGCCGGCGAGGTCGTCTTCAAGGGCGAGGACATCACCAAGACGCCCGCCGACGTGACTGCCCGCAAGGGCATCTCGCTGATGCCCGGCGGCAAGGGCGTATTCCCGACGCTCAGCGTCGAGGAGAACCTGCGGTTGGCCACGTGGCTGATCAGCGACGAGCACGAGCGCATCGCCGAGGCCCGGGCCGAGGTCCTCGATCTCTTCCCGGTCCTCGAGCAGCGGCGCAGCCAGATGGCGGGCGACCTGTCGGGCGGCGAGCAGCAGATGCTGGCGCTCGGGATGGCCCTGATGACGCGGCCCGAGCTGGTGATGATCGACGAGCTGTCCCTCGGGCTCGCTCCGACCATCGTCGCTCAGCTGCTCGACGTGGTTCGGGAGATCCACCGACGGGGTTCGACCATCGTCATCGTCGAGCAGTCGGTCAACGTGGCCCTGCAGCTTGCGGATCGGGCCGTGTTCATGGAGAAGGGCGAGGTGCGGTTCGAGGGCCCGGCCGCCGAGCTGCTCGATCGGCCCGACATCCTGCGCGCTGTCTTCATCGCTGGTGCCGCCGCCCACGCCGCCGACACGAGCGCCAACGGCAACGGATCGTCGGCCAAGCGGGGGCGGGGCAGGCGCAAGAAGCAGGACGAGGACGTCGTCGTGGAGGAGACCCCCAGCGTCCGGCCGACCATCGACTACGACGCCAACCCGGTCCTGCAATGCAACGAAGTGATGAAGCGCTTCGGCGGGATCGCCGCCGTCGACCACGTCGACCTGCGCGTCCAGCCGCAGGAGATCGTCGGCCTCATCGGCCACAACGGCGCCGGCAAGACCACGCTGATGGACTGCATCTCGGGCTTCCTCGAGATCGACGGTGGGCGCATCTGGCTGCGGGGCGTCGACATCACCGACTGGCCACCGCACCTGCGGGCGATCGGGGCCATGGCCCGGTCCTTCCAGGACGCCATGCTGTACCCGGGACTGACGGTGTTCGAGACGATCGCCGTCGCCCGTGAACGCCACCTCGCCAGCCGCGACATGTTCGCCGCCGCCCTTCAGCTGCCGGCGTCGTTCGAGTCCGAGCTGGCCGTGCGCGTCGTCGTCGAGGACCTCATCGAGATGATGGGGCTCAGCGCCTTCAAGCAGAAGCTGACCGCCGAGCTGTCGACCGGCACCCGACGCATCGTCGACCTGGCGTGCATCCTGGCCCAGGAGCCGAAGATCCTCCTGCTCGACGAGCCGTCGGGTGGGGTGGCCCAGAAGGAGACCGAGGCGCTCGGCCCCCTGCTGCTCCGCATCCGCGAGCACACCGGCTGCTCGATGCTGGTGATCGAGCACGACATGCCGATGGTCAGCAGCATCTGCGACCGCCTGGTCGCTCTGGAACTCGGTTCGGTGATCGCCGAGGGCACGCCCCAGGAGGTCCTGGAGCATCCCGCGGTCATCGCCTCCTACCTCGGCACCGACGAGGCTGCCATCCAGCGTTCCGGCACCCGCGGAAAGTCCGGCTCCTCGCGGTCCCGTTCGCGGTCCCGCTCGGGGGCCGGGTCTCGCTCCTGACCATCTGAGCGGTTTTCGCTGGGGGCGCGCGGGCGACCTCGGTGACCTCTACCGTTGGGCGCGTGAGTGGGTCTGCGCCCCATGCTCCGTGGAAGCTGCTGGGGGACTGCGTTGCCGGTGTGGCCCGGCGTCCGCGCGGTGGTCAGCTGCCCGAGGGTCTGCGCCCCCTCGCCGGCCCCGCCTTCGTCGTCGCCGCCCGCTACCAGGACACGCCCGTCGGTCCGTACTCCGAACTGCTCGTTGCCGAGCCGGCCCGGCTCGGACTTCGTCCGGGTCTGTGTGTCACGACCGCGGTGGTGGACTCGCCTCAGGCCCGCGTCGGCGGACGTCTCAACTGGGGGTTCGCCAGGGAGCTCGGGACGCTCGTCTGGGACCGCGACGGTGACGAGCGAGAGCTGCGCTGGGTGGAGCGGGGGATGGCGGTGCGTGGCCGGCCGGCGGGCCCGCCGATGCCTGTGCTCGTCCCGTTCCGCAACCTGCAACGGCGGGCCGACGGCCCCGTCGTCATTCCCGCCCGCGTGCGAGGTCGCGGCCACCTGGCGCGCGTCGAGGTCGACACCGACGACAACGACCCCCTGGTCTGGCTGTCCGGCAACCACCGAGGCATCGTCGTCGACGGTCTCCACTTCATCCTCGACCCCGCCCGCCTGCCGTCGGGCCTGACGTCGACCCTGCGCGCACCGCTCACCGCCCCCGAACCGGCGATGACCGGCGCGGAACCGTAGCGGTACGCTGACCGCCCACAAGGGCGTATGGCTCAGTCTGGTAGAGCGCCTCGTTCACACCGAGGAGGTCACTGGTTCAAGTCCAGTTACGCCCACCACATAAGTCCAGGTCAGAGGCTATTTTGGTTGGATCTGGCAAGTGGGTCCGATCAAATCCGACACGGATCTGACACAATTTTGGGGTGGCCTCGGTAGACGCAACCCCGCAAGGGACCTACCGAGTTCGTTACCGCGATCCGCTGGGTCGCAGCCGCTCGCGGACGTTCAAGCGCAAGGCCGACGCCACCCGCTTCTCTCACTCGGTCGAGACCGACAAGCAGCGGGGCGACTGGATCGACCCACGGCTCGGAAAGGCAACGGTCCGCGACTGGGCCGACCGATGGTTCGAGACCGTCGCGATCGCGCCCAAGACAAGACACAGCTACAAGGGCTTCCTGAACAACTGGGTCCTGCCCATGCTCGGCGACGTCCCCATCGCCAATCTCGACCGGGTGACCGTGCGGGACTTCGCAGCGGCGCGTGAGACGCAACTGCAGGCGCGCTGGGACCGCGTCGGTGCCCCCGTGCGGGCCCGTCTGGAGGCCGAGATCGGCACCCTCGAGGGCAAGGTCGGCGTCCTCCGCAAAACCCAAGAGGCGCGACAGGACTGGCTCGGCCACCATCCCGAGACTTCCCGGCGCCTGGACCGGTTGGAGCGTGAGGCGACCAAGGCCAAAGAGGCGATGCGCCTCGAGCGCGACATCGCCAACGGGCTCCGGCAGCGGGCGCAGGCCAGAGCGGCGGGGCGCGACTTCGGCCGGGAAATCGGTCGCTCTATCGGTCGCTGAGGCGAGACACGCAGAGGCGGAAAACGTCGCTCTCGCCATCGCGCGCTCACTCGACACTCCTTTCCCGGGAGGCGGTGAGCGCCGGCGGAAGGGGGCGCCGCTCAGCTTTCATCGCCGAGCGGTCCTTCCGCCGACGCGCGAGAAACCTAACGCCGGCCGCCTCGGCGATCGAACGCGCCGGGTTCGTCCGAGGCCGCATCCATTAGCCTGGGCAACGGCGATGGAGCTCGCCGGAACCGCCTACGAGGGCTGATGGCTCCTACCGGTCACAACGTCGACGGCCGGAGGAGGTGAGCGGTGGCGAGCGAGCTCGACGGGCTGCGGGCGGCGAGTGGCGAGCTGGCAGGTACAGCGGCAACCAGGTACCCGGAGATCGCGGTACGGGCCGAGCGGCTTGAGGAGCGCTTGGCCAAGGGGCGCTTCCACGTGTCGGTCCTGGGTGAGTTCAAACGCGGGAAGTCCACGTTCATCAACGCCCTGCTCGGCCGCGAACTGCTGCCGACCGGCGTGCTCCCGCTCACGGCGGTGTCGACCGAGGTGGCCTTCGGCGATCCCGGCGCGGTCGTCGTCCACCTCGACGGCACTCGCACGGAGGTCGGACTCGACGACCTTGCCGATTACGTCACCGAAGCGCGCAACCCCGAGAACGAGCGGCAGGTGCAACGCGTCGAGGCGATGGTCCCCGTGCCGCTTCTCGAGCCAGGGGTCGTACTCGTCGACACGCCCGGCATCGGATCGATCTACCTGCACAACACCGAAGCCGCGCGCAACGCGCTTCTCGATGCTGACGGCGCGGTGCTCGTCCTCTCAGCCGACGCCCCGCTGTCCGACCAGGAGCGCGAGCTGCTGGCGAGTCTGGCCGAGCGCCAGGCCCCCACGTTTTTCGTGCTCAACAAGGTGGATCACTTGAGCCCCGACGAACGAGACGAGGTTCGCCGGTTCGTGGCCGAGGCCGTCGCCGCCGAATTGGGCCGAAAGGAGACGCTCTACTGCCTCGCCGCTCGCCCCGCGCTCGAGGCTCGCCTTCGCGCGAAGAAGCTCACCGATGATGCCGGTGACTTCCCCGCCTTCGAGGCCGACCTTCACGAGTTCATCGCCCGCGACCTTGTCGACGCGCGCTTGGCGGCGGCCCGCCGCGAGCTTGGGAGGCTCGGCCGGGAGCTGAGCGACGCCGTTGGTCTCGAGGCCTCCTCGCTTGCCGTCGATGCCGAGACGCTCGCCAGCCGGGTCGAGGAGTTTCGCTTGGCCGCAACCCACGAGCGGCAAGCCATGGCGGACGAGCGCACGCTTCTCACGCGGGACGCGGGCCAGCTCGCGAAACGGATCGGCGACGACCTGTACCGGTTCGCGGCCGCGGCCCCGGCCAAGTGGCGGCGTCAGCTCGAAGATGTGGCCCGCTCGGCTCCCGTCGCCGACGTGGAAGACCAGCTGCGCGCCGTGGTCGAGCAGGCGGTGGTCGATCGCTTCGAGGTCTTCCGCCAGCAGGAAGCGGACTACGCCGAGGAGTCCTGGGCCGAGCTGGCCGAGCGGTACCGGTACCGGACCGAAGAGCGCGTCAATGCCGTGCGCACAGCGGCCGCCGACCTCTTCGATGTGCAGCTCCCGCGGGTCACGGTGCCCGAGGTGGCCGAAGAGCGCGAGCGCTTCTTCTACCTGTTCCTGCACGTGGGGTCGTCCTCAGAGGCGATCGGCCGATTGGGTCGTCGACTGCTTCCATCGTCGCTGGTCCGCCGGCGGATGCTTGCCCAGGCCCAGCGTCACCTCACGCAAGAATTTGACAAGCACGCCGGGCGAGCCCGGTGGGACCTGACCCAGCGCCTCGAGGCGGTGCGGCAAAGATTCGAGAAAGCGATGGCCGCCGAGTTGGAGCGCACCATCGACGCCATTCTCGCCGCCGCCGAGCGGGCCGAGGGCCTCCGCCGGAGTACCGAGGTCGAGCGCAAGAAGCGGTCCGCCGACGCCGCCGCTGTGCTCGACGCCGCCACTCGTGCCCTCGACCTCGGCGCGGGGGCATAGCCGGGCCCCCATGCCCGAGGAGCGCCTCGCCACGCTGTACCTCGTCCGGCACGGTCGGACGCCGCTCAACGAACAGGGCGCTCTGCGCGGACGCATCGACGCGCCACTCGACGACGCCGGCGTCGAGCAGGCGCGGGCCCTTGGACGGCTGTTCGCGACCGTGCCACTCGGAATGGTGATCACCAGCCCGCTCTCCCGGGCGCGCGACACGGCAGCGGCGGTCGCCGGCGCAACAGGCGCGCCGCTCGTCCTCGAGGAGGGGCTGCTCGACCGGGACTACGGGCCATGGAGCGGCCGGCTCCAGGCTGACGTCGAACAGGAGTACGGCACTCTCGATGCCGCTCCAGGCGTGGAGCCGGCGGACGCCCTGGCTCGCCGGGTGGCGGAGGCGCTGTCGACCGCCGCCGCCCACGCGCGTGAACACGCCGTCGCGGTCGTCGCCCACGACGCCATTCTGCGCGTCGCGCTTGGTCAGCTCGTCGGCGCGCTCGGTGCCAACGCCAGCCAGCGAACGGGGTCCTGGGACCGCCTCGACGAGGTGGCGGCCGAGCGTTGGGAGGCGATCGTCATCGACGCCGTTCCCGGGGACGGGCACGAGCCATGAGCCCGCTGGAACTCAGCTGGTCCAGTACGCCGCCCGCTCGGGGACGATCCACCTGATCCCGCCGCGAGGATCGTCGACGTCTCCCTTGTGGCGAGGGATCACGTGGATGTGCACGTGGGGGATCGTCTGGCCCCCCGCCTCTCCCACGTTCACGCCGACGTTGAAGCCGTCGGGCTGCCATCGCGCTTCGATGATCGCTGCGAGCGGGCGACCAGCTCCCACATCGCGGCCACTTCGTCAGAGCTCAGCGCGAAGTAGTCGGGTTCGTGACGGCGGGACAGCACCAGGTGGTGACCGGGATTGAGCGAGCGGCGCCAGCGCCATCGACCAGGCGAACAGGTTGAGCCCCGCCCAGAAGCGGCGCCCGTACCGCGGGAAGTCCTCGGCCTCGCGCTCGGCGGCCAGATACCCGAAGGCGTAGACCGCGGTGGCGGCGTACAGGAACGAGACCGACAGCAGGAACACCACCGAGAGGGCGTCGACCCGGAACCAGTGCCCGAGCGTGACGGGGGCGTGGCTGGCGGCGTGGGGCACGAGCACGAGCGAAAGCCCGAAGGTGACGAGCGCCGAGACGATCGTGACGAGTGGCGCCCAGCGGGCGCCGACCAGCCACGCCCCGACGGCCGCGGCCAGCGGGACGACGGCGATGGCGACGACAACAGCGTGCACGCGTCAGCCCCGCAGCCGGTCGAGAACGCCGGTCGAAAGCGTGCGCGTTCGACCGTGGTGGACGCGCATCAGCACGCCGAACACGACGACCCGACCAGCAGGTCGAAGAGGAAGGCAACCTCCACGATCAGCGGCAGACCGAAGGCGACCACCAGGCTCGCCACCGACACGCCGTTCTCGAGCGAGAAGAACCCGATGGCCTGGGACACCACGTCGGCCCGCAGGATGATCAACACGAACGCCACCAGCACGACCGCCATGGCGACGCCCAGGGCGGGGGCGGGGAGCGCCTCGCTGTGGATGTGAAGCGTCCCGACCGAGAAGAACCCGAACACCGACACGCCGATCGCCACCAGCACCATCGATGGCACGCTCAACGTCGTCGTTCCGGCCAGGTCGACGTCGGCCTCCCGCATGAGGCGCAGGACGACAACGGGCACGACGATCACCTTGAGGGCGAGGGAGACGGCGGCCAGCACGTAGAGCTCGTCGACGTGACGGGTGGCGGCCACGATCACGGCCAGGGAGCTGACGACCAGGGATTGGAACGCGTACAGCCTGACCTGCGAACGCAGCAGCGGCGCTCGCAGCATGGCGAACTCTGTGAGCAGGACCAGCACGGTGACGACGTCGGCGGTACCGACGAAGACCGACGGGGCCGGGACCGCGGCGAGCATCGGCCACCCCCCAGATAGAGGATCAGCACGGCGAGGACGGCGAGGAGGAAGGCGGCGGCGGCAAGCACGTGCGCGGGGCGGACGAGCTGACCGACCGACGAGCGCACGGTGGCGGCCATGGCGTGCGCACAGGCCATCAGCCACGAAGGCGGTTCGGGACGGCGTCCCACCGGAGCCTCATCCGGCCGAGCCGATCGTAGCCCGTGACCCGTCGACCCGGGCCGGCCCACACGTGCGACGTCGTTGCTACGGTTCGCGAAGCCATGCGATCGGTTCGAGTGGTCACCGACGGAGGCGCCGACCTCCCCGAAAGCCTGGCCGAGAGCCTCGGGATCACGGTCGTCCACGGCGGCATCCACTTCGGCGACGACGCGTGGGACGGTTCAGTCGAGGAGTTCTGGCGGCGGGTGGCCTCGGGCGGCCCGGCGCCTTCGACGTCGCCGCCGGGTGTCGACGCGCTGGCGGAGGCGTTCGCTGACGACCTGCCGGTGTGCGCCATCCACGTGTCGGCCGAGCTGAGCCGGACCGAGGCCTTGGCCAAACAGGCGGCGGCGGCGAGCGACCGCATCCACGTGGTCGACTCGCGCTCCCTCAGCGTGGGCACCGGGCTGGTGGCGATGGTGACCGCCCAGGCTGCCGACCTCGACATGGACTTCGAGTATGTGAAGCGGCTGGCCCGCCATCTGGTCGACGAGGTCCACGTCCACGCCGTCATCGAGGACGTCGGCTATCTCCGCCGCGGCGGCCGGGCCGGGCTGATCGACGCCCACGCCAAGGGCGACGCCCGCCAGGTGATCGCGGTGAAGGGCCACGCCATCCCTATCCGCCAGGCCAAGGACCGGCGGGCGGCAATCGGCGAGCTGTTGCACCATGTCGCCGACCACGCCCGCCATGGCATCGAGCGGTGGGCTGTCGGACACGGCGCTGCCCCCGACGTCGAAGAGTTCGTCGCCGAGGTGCAGAAGGTGGCCGGGAGCGAACCGGCATTCGTCGTGCCGCTCGGACCTGCGGTCGGCACCCACGCTGGCCCCGGCGCCCTCGTTGTTGGTTTCCTCGAGCGCGTCCCGGAGCCCTAAGGAGCGTTAGGAGGCCGGCTGCTCGTCGTCGAGGGCGGGCTGCGCGGCGCCCCGGTAGAAGACGACGTGCACGTCGTCAAGGATCACCATGCCCTGCTTGACCATCTCGTCGAGCAGGGGGAGGAAGGACACCACGCGGTCCTCCCGGTCGACGATCTGGATCAGGATCGGCAGGTCGTCGGACAGGCTCAGGATGCGGCTCGTGTGCAGGTGGCTCGTGGCGCCGAAGCCCTCGATGCCGCGCAAGACCGTCGCCCCGGCGAGGCCCTCCTCACGCGCGCGCTCGACGATGGCGTCGGCCAAGGAGTGGTGCTGGTAGCGGTCGGCCTCCCCGCAGAAGATCGACAACCGCTTGCCGGTGCCCTCGAGCCGCATTGTCACTCCTCCGTTTCAGCCATGGTAGGTACTGGGCGGGCGTTCGCCGGCGAGCCAGGCGGCGGCGCGGGCACACGCGCTGTCGTCGACGGCGGATCCCGGCTCGACCGGCGCCGTGGGAGAAGGTGGCGAGAAAGGCGCGCAATTGCTCGTGGAGCACGGCAGCGCGCCGCCATGAACTGCGGTCCAAGGTCGCGAGAAGCGCCCCGTCCTCGAGCGCGTGATGGGCCAACGCCAGGTGGGGCAGGCAGAGCCCTTCGCCGGCGCCCACCAGCGCGGTGAGGTCGTCGCTCTCGGCGATGATCTCCAGATAGGCGCGGCACCGCCGGCGCTCCGCATCGCAGATCGGGCAGTCCACGGCCTCCAGCTCTGGTCCGTGACGTCGCCATCGGCGCCGCGCGCGCGGCCGTACCGCGCTGACACGCTTGGCGGCGTCGTCGAGCAGGTAACCGGCAAGGATCGCCAGGCCCATCGGATCCGGGTGGTCGATCGCAACCTCGTGGGCGAGGTGGACGTGGTCACGGCACAGCCCGCCGACCTTGGCAAGAAGCTGCCGGACGCCGCCGTCGGTCACCTCGGACGCAAGGAGTTGGGCGGTGGCGTCCCACGCCGCCCGCCGGCCCGCCGTGCACAGCACGCACCCCGGGCCTCCGAGATCCTCTTCAAGGTCGAACTCCAGCAAATAGCTCACGTCGCCGCCAGCCCGTAGGGGAGCCGGGGCTCGGCCCGGTCGATCTCGAGCAGGCGGTTGTACTTCGCCACGCGCTCACCGCGCGCCGGGGCGCCCGCCTTGAGCTGGCCACACCCGGCGGCGACGGCGAGGTCAGCGATGAAGGCATCGGTGGTCTCGCCCGAGCGGTGAGAGATCATCTGGGCGTAGCCGGCCTTCCGGCACACCGCCAGCGCTTCGAGCGTCTCGGTGACCGTGCCGATCTGGTTGACCTTGATGAGGGCCGCGTTGGCGATCCCCGACGCGATGGCGTCGCTGATGATCGTAGGGTTGGTCACGAAGTTGTCGTCAGCGACAAGCTGGATTCGATCACCGAGGCGGGCTGTCAGCTCCGCCCACCCGCCGTCATCGTCCTCGGCCATGCCGTCCTCGATTGACCACACCGGGAAGCGGTCGATGATCGCCGCGTAACGCTCGACGAGCTCCGAGCTCGTGAACGACGCGTCCCCCACCCGGTAGCGACCGTTCTCACGGAACTCCGACGCAGCCGGATCGAGGGCAATGGCGACCCCGTTACGTCCCGTTCGGTAGCCGGCCGCCTCGATGGCGGTCACGAGGAGGGCGAGCACATCCTCGGGCTCGGCGATGTCAGGTGCGAAGCCTCCCTCGTCGCCGAGACCGGTCGCCAGGCCGTCGTCGTCCAAGCGTCGTCGCAACGCCGCGTAGATCTCGGCGCCAGCCCGTAGGGCCTCGGCCATACTCGGCGCGCCCAGCGGGGCCAGCATGAACTCCTGGAAGTCGAGTGGGTTGCGGGCGTGGGCGCCCCCGTTGACGACGTTGAAATGGGGTACCGGCAACCGCGCCTCGACGCCATTGGGCGCGAGCCACTTGAAGAGTGGCACCTCGTCGGCTGCGGCCATCGCACGCGCCATCGCCATCGACGTACCGACGATGGCGTTGGCGCCGAGGCGGCTCTTGTTCGGCGTCCCATCGAGCTCGATGAGCGCGGCGTCGACGTCGGCGAGCCATGTCCACGTCTTGGAGCGCAGCGCGTCGGCGATGTCACGCTCGACGTGTCCGACGGCGGTGAGGACACCGGCACCAGCGAAGCGATCCTCGTCGCCGTCGCGCAGCTCGACCGCCTCCCTCGTGCCCGTCGACGCACCCGACGGGACCCCGGCGACGCCGACACTGCCATCGAGGAGGGTGACCGCGACCGCCAACGTGGGCCGGCCCCGTGAGTCGAGGACCTCCCACGCCTCTACAGCGCTCACCTCGTGGTTCACGCGCTTGCCTCGCCTCGGGACCGGGTCATCGCACATGCGACGGCCATGCTCAGATCGCCGCCACTGCGGCAAGACCGATAGCAGCAGCGGCCAAACCCACTACCAGGCTGGCACCGACGTTGAGGCCGGCCTCGAACAGGGAGCCGTCCTCCACCAGTCGCACGGTCTCGTAAGAGAAGGTAGAGAACGTCGTGTAGGCGCCGCAGAATCCAGTGCCCACGGACGCCTTCGGCAGCGTGCCGAGGCCGTGGTACAAGGCCAGCCCGGTGATCACACCCAAGAGGAGCGAGCCCGTGACGTTGATGGCGAAGGTGCCGAGTGGAAAGGCGCCCGGCGCCCGCTCCTGCACGTAGGCGTCGGCCAGGTACCGGGCCGGCGCGCCGAGGGCGCCGGCGGCAGCCACAGCGAAGACGGGGTTCACCCCTTGGACCCCGCCCGATAGGTGATCACGCGCACCGGTTCCCGGAGCACCAAGCCGTGGCCGACCAGCTCGTCGATCTGGGGCATGAAGGCCTCGATGCGGTCGGGCTCGTCGACGATCACGATCACGACAGGCACGTCCTCGGTCAGGCTCAGGGCGTGGAGTTGGTGCATGTGGGAGGAGGCCCCGAAGCCCTCCAGGCCGCGAAAGACGCTGGCCCCGGCGAGGCCCGCCTTGCGGGCCCGCTGCACGATCTCGGCGTACACGGGCTGGTGGCGGTGCTGGTCCGTCTCCTCGATGAAGATCGTCAGCCGCTCGGCCTCGCCCTCGAGCCTCACGGTCGTACCCCCTCTCGATGCGGCCAGAGCCGTCCCAGCACGATTCCGGCGTACGCGGCACTGAGTCCCACGACGAGGCTGGCGACGACGTAGGCGATGGCGATCGCGACGTGCCCGTCCTTGGCCAGGACGTCGGTGTCGACCATGAACGTGGACCACGTGGTGTAGGCGCCCAAGAACCCGACGGCGAAGAACGGTCGCACAAAGCGGGTCGCCGGCCAGCGCTCGATGATCAGCGTGAGGAGCACGCCCAGGACGAGTGAGCCCGACACGTTGATCCAGAACGTGGCCCACGGGAAGGTGCCCGGCGCCACGTGGACCGCCAGGGAGATCTCGTAGCGAGCGGGGGCGCCCAGCGCCCCGCCGGCGGCGACCGCAGCGACGATCTCGGGCCGGGCCCGCCCGCCGAAGATCGACCGTCTCTCGGGGCCAACGGGGGGCCCGGGCTCCGGCAGTTCGAACGGATCCTGTTCCTCAACGGACACGGTGCCGCCTCAGGCGATGGGTCATCCGATGCCGCCCTCCGGCTGTCGGTTGTCTGGGCCAGGAGCCATTGGCCAGAGAGCGGCGTTCAGCGGGCCCCTCCGCTTCGACCATCATACGGCCGGGGCCTGACGCCGGGGGGCGCCGCCGCGGTGCGACGAGCGAACGACCACGATCAGCGGGATGGCGGCCAGCTCGGCAACCATGGCGAAGGCGACCACGAGCCCAAGCGAGACGTTGAACAGGGCACCGATCACGACGCTCCCCAGGAACCAGGCGACGCCGTAGGCGCCCGTGAACAGGCCGTAGGCCGAGGCGCGCCGATCGGGCGACACCATGGGAGCCACGGCGGCAGGAATTATGGACTCGTGCACGCCCATGCCGACGCCCCAGAGCGAGATTCCGACCAGGCTGGCCCAGAAGCCGCCGAGGAAGGCGAGCAGCGCATAGAGCGCGGTCACGAGCGTCAACGGCACAAGGATGCCGATGCCGACGCGGTCGAAGAGCCGTCCGAACAGCAGCGAACCCATGCCGCTCACCGCCAGGGCCACGGCATAGAAGATCGGCGTGGCGCCGGCCGAGACCGTGCCGGACTTCTGG
>CADDZP010000013.1 GCA_902812475.1 Actinomycetota bacterium
GTTGCGCGCCGCCGCCGGGCCGCCCGCCCCTCCTCGCAGTACGCGCACGCCGGAGCGGACCGGCAGGGGCTCGGTTGCCTCCCGCCGGTCGTCGACGACGATGACCTCCGCCGGGCGCGGCCCGACCGACTGGTCCAACGCCCTGAGCAACCGCGCCAGCGACGGCCGTCCGATCGTCGGGATGACGACGTCGACGGTCACGCAGCAGCCCCGCCCGCGAAGAACGACGTTCGCCGGACAACGAAGGGCCCGAGGGCGAGCAGGTCGACGGGCGCCGAGCCGAAGCACTCCAGGGCGTCCCGCGGGTCGTCCACCATCGGCCGTCCTGCCGTGTTGAGGCTGGTGTTCACGAGGACGGGCACGCCGGTCCGTCGGGCGAAGCCGTCGAGCACGGCGGCGACGAGCGGCTCCTCGTCGCGGTCGACGGTCTGGATGCGGGCCGTCCCGTCGACGTGGACGACGGCGGGGATGCGCTCCCGCCAGCCCGGTCGCACCCGGTGGACGAAGAGCATGTACGGACTGGGGAGCACCCCCTCGAATATCTCGTTCGCCCGCTCGGTGAGGACGAGTGGTGCGACAGGCCGGAACTGCTCCCGTCCTTTGACGTCGTTGAGCCGCTCGAGGTTCTCGGACCGGCGGGCGTCGGCCAACAGGCTGCGGTGGCCGAGCGCCCGGGGGCCGTACTCGCTGCGGCCCTGGAACCAGGCGACCACAGCGTTGGCGGCCAACGCCTCGGCCACGGTCTCACCCAGATCGGCGGGACGCTCGTAGGGGACGTTCGCCGTCGTCAGCCATGCCTCGAGGTCGTCGTCGGACCAGCCCCGCCCGAGGGCCGCCGTACCCATCGCCGCGGGCCTGTCGCCGAGGGCATGGGACACGTGCAGCGCGGCGCCCAACGCCGTGCCCGCGTCGCCGGCCGCCGGCTGTACCCACACGGCATCGAACGGGCCCTCGGCGGCGAGCCGAGCGTTCGCCACGCAATTGAGGGCGACGCCGCCTGCCATCGTCAGCTGGCGGTCGCCGGTCCGGTCGTGCAGCCATCGGGCCAGGTCCAAGAGGACCTCTTCGAGACGCACCTGCACGCTCGACGCCAAGTCGGCGTGCTCAGGCTGCCAGTCCTCGTCCGCCCGGCGGCGCTTCACGAAGGTGTTGAGGTCGAGCGGTTCGACGACGAAGCCGCCGGCGCCGTCGGCCCGCACCGCTTGACGCAGCTCATCGATGAACGCGGGCTGGCCGTAGGAAGCGAGCGCCATCACCTTGTACTCGTCGGATGCACGGCGGAAGCCGAGATGGTCGGTGACCTCCTCGTACAGCAGGCCCAGCGAATGGGGCAGGTGCTGGGCGGCGAGCACTTCGAGGTCGCCGTCGACCGCCCGCCCGGCCAGATGGGACGCCCGCTCGCCACGCCCGTCGAGCACGAGCACGCTCGACGTCGGATACGGCGCCGCCAGGTGAGCGGACGCGGCGTGGGCGAGGTGGTGCGCGACGAACCGCACGCACGCGGGATCCAGACCGGGGAGCACGGTGCGCAGGAACATCGGCGCCCGTTCGGCGTAGAGGGTGCGCAGGCCCTCCCACTCGTCGGCCGTCGGATCGCCGTCGAAGGTCCGGGCGAGGTGGGGGTCGTAGGAGTAGGCCACGGCGTCGAGGTCCTCGGGAGCGAGGCCGGCCTGGCTCAGGCACCATGCTGCCGACTTCTCAGGCACCTCCCACGTCGAGAAGGGAACCGGCAGCTTGCCGTGCTTGCGCCTCGTGAACCGCTCCTCCTCGGCCGCAGCCACGATCTCGCCGTCGACGACCAGGGCAGCGGCCGGGTCGTGAAAGACGGCATTGATGCCCAGCACGCGCGACACGTGTCCTCCTGTCGTGCGGCGGTTGCCGTTCGCTCGACCTCGCCGGCGCGTTTCCGACTACCCGCACCACGGAGAACCAAACGACAGGAAGTGAATTCTCAGAAGATGATTTTCTTCTTGTCATCTCGTGGCGATTTCCCGGTACGGCGGGGCCGCGCCTGGGTAGCGGCCCACGCGATGGACGGTCGGACCACTGTCGTGATGGCGACGCGCAACCGACGCCAGCGAGTCCTCGAGACGCTGGCGCACCTGCTTGCCTTGCCGGAGCAGCCGCCGATCATCGTCGTGGACAACGCGTCGACCGACGGCACAGCCGAGGCGGTCCTGGCTGCCCACCCGGACGTCGATGTCGTCGTGCTTCCCGAGAACCGGGCTGCGAGCGGGCGAACGGCGGGGGTGTGGCTGGCGACGACGCCTTATGTCGCCTTCAGCGACGACGATTCGTGGTGGGCACCCGGCGCGCTGGCGCGCGCGGCCGACGTGCTCGATCGCTCAGCTGACGTCGCCGTGGTGGCGGCGCGCGTGCTCGTTGGCGACGCTGGCGATGTGGACCCGGTGTGCCGGGCGATGGCAGCCAGCCCGCTGGGCGCCAACCACGACGGTGCCGGCCGCCCGGTGTTGGGGTTCCTGGCTTGCGGCGCCGTCGTGCGCCGCGACGCCTACCTCGACGTCGGCGGGTTCGACGAGCTGCTGGGCATCATGGGAGAGGAAGAGGTGCTCGCCCTCGACCTGGCCAGCGCCGGCTGGGCCCTCCGCTACGTGGACGATGTCGTGGCCTTCCACCACCCGGGCCGCACCGGCGACCGGCGGGGCCGGCGCCGACGACAGATCCGCAACGCCGTGCTGACGGCGTGGATGCGACGCCCCCTCACGAGCGCCCTACGTCAGACGGCGAACTGGGTCGCCGCCAGCCGCCGGGACGCGGCGGTGCGGGCCGGTCTCCTGGACGCGGCGCGCTCGTTGCCCGTCGCCTTGCGCCGGCGCCGGGTCATCCCCGTCGCCGTCGAGCGCCAAGTCGAGCTGCTCGAAGCCGGCCCTGCTTAGAACAGGCCCCGGTACATCGAGCAGCCGCGGCAGACGTCCGGGGGTTCGTCGCCGAGTAAGTCTCGGCGGAAGCGGCGGTAGTCGTCGCCCGTCCAGACCTTCGCAAACCGATCGCGGTCGACGTTCCCGAGCACGGCCCGGTCGGATCCCATGACCATGCAGCACGGCTGCACGTTGCCGTCGTGGGTGACGTAGGAGGATTCCCACGGCCACGAGCAGCCGGGCAGTCCGCGCTGGCGCAGCTCGGGCTCAGCCGGGTGCTCAGCCAGGTGGGGAAGGCGCAGGTCGACGCCCAGCTCATCGGCAAGGACACGGCACCGGTCGAACACCTCGCGGGCGTGGCCGACGTCGTCGATGAACAGAGCGTTGGCGACGGTGAAATCCCGGATCTCGCGGTACTCGCCCGCGGGGTCGGTATCGCTGAACGAGTGCGACAGGTTCTGCACCCAGAGGTTCCTGACGCCCCACTCGGCGGTCAGCCGGACCAGGTCGGGGAGTTCGTCGATGTTCGTACGCATGGCGACGAAGACCAGCGAGAGACGGGGGTGCACGGCGCCCATCCGGCGCTTGGTGTCCACGAGGCCGATGACGTTGCGCCGCACCCGCTCGAAGTTGGACTGGTCCCGGACGTATTCGTACGCCTCTTTCGTCGCCCCGTCGACGGAGACGTGCAGCCAGCTGAGGCCGGCGCCGATCAGGCGCTCGGCTTTGTCCTTCGTCAGCAACGTGCCGTTGGTGTTGAACCCCACACGGATGTTGCGCGCCGTCGCGTACTCGATCATGGCGAACAGGTCAGGCGCCAGGAGCGGTTCGCCCAGTCCTTGCAGGGTGATCTTCTCGAGGCGGGGGAGATCGTCGACCAGCGCGGCGAACGTGTGCAGACACATGCTCCCCGTCACCCGGTTGATCGGCGGCCGGTACCGGACCAGGCACATCCGGCACCGCAGGTTGCAGGCGCCCGTGACTTCGACCTGCAGCTCGGTGGGCAGGTCGGGGGTCAGCTGCGTCTCCATCGGGCCAGCCTCCCCCGCCTCGACCTCCGTAAACGGCGCCTGACGCGTTACTAGGAGACTGCTGAGCAAAGCCGAGCACACATCTCGCCGGCCCGCGACGCCGCTCGCTGCGTTCTCGTCCTCGCCTTGCGGCTACGAGTAGGGCTTCGTCGTGCGGCCTTGCGAGCGACGCCGAATGGCTCGGCGATCTGCGCACTCCATTTGCTCAGCAGGCTCCCTAGGCCGCCTGGCGTTCGAGCACGGCCTTCATGCGCTCCAGGGTCGCACGCATGCCGCGCTCGTTGGTGCGACCCCGCCACCGCCCGAGCAGCGCCCAGTAGATCCGCAGCGGCAGCATGTCGGCGAGCCGGAAGTACTCCGTGACGTCGGTGCCGCCGTCGGCGGGCGTCAGGCGGTAACCCCACGTGTTGACGGAGCGGCCACTGTTGACGACGGCGAACTCGAAGTGGCGTTCGGGATCAGCGGCCGTGACCTGGCACCTCGTCCAGTACGTGGGGCCGCGTTGGTTGCGCTTGACGTGCCCGCGAAACCAGGCTCCCACCGCCGGCCCGGTGGCGCCTTTCGTCCACTCCGCCTCGAATGTCTCGGGGCTGAATTCGCCGATGCGCGTCACGTCGCTCACCAGTGCCCACACCCGCTCGGGCGGGGCGTCGATGTGGACGGTGACCTCGCCGTACATGCGCGGCCACGCTACGTGCTCCCTGTTAGCCGGAGCCACACCTGGGTAGGTCGCGAACGAGCGTTTGAACCGAAGGGGAGGCACCCGTGTCCAACACCACGACGAAGAGCGAGACCGTCACGCAGTTCCTGCGCCGGCAGCACGACCAGGTGCGGTCGATGTTCTCGGAGATGGAGTCGGCACAGGGCGAGGCCCGCACGCAGCTGTTCGACTGCCTGCGCGCCTTCCTCGCCGTGCACGAGACCGCGGAGGAGGAGGTCGTCCATCCCGTGGCCCGCAAGACCGGCGACAAGGGCAAGGCCGTGGTCGAGGCGAGGCTCGAGGAGGAGGACGAGGCCAAGAAGGTTCTGTCCGAGCTCGAGAAGCTCGGTCCCGAGGGCCCAGGGTTCCAGAAGCAGTTCACCGAGTTCGAGAACGCCGTGGAGAAGCACGCCGAGGCCGAGGAGAAGGAGCTGTTCCCGATCCTCGAGAGCTCCGTGGACGCCGACACACTGCAGGGCATGACCGCCAAGCTGCAGGCGGCCGAGAAGATGGCGCCGACCCATCCGCACCCGCATGGACCCGAGAGCGCCGTCGGCAACATGGTCATCGGGCCGTTCGTGGCGATGGCCGACAAGGTCCGCGACGCGCTCAAGCGCTGAGGCGCGCTAGAACCCCGTCCATGGGACGGGGTTCACGTGCACGGGTCCGCTGGCAGAACGACCGCATCCGTAAGGCGAAGGAGCGGCTGAAGCGTCGGGCCGCCGCCGCTGGTGCAGCGCGCGCTGCCGGTGAGACCGGCGCCCAAGCCCGCCGCGGCGCTCAGTAACTCACGTCAGCGCTCGGGGCGGATGCCCCGCAGCCCGGCCCACGCCAGGTCGGCTACGCGGCGGCTGAGAGTGTCGACGTCCTCCCGGCGGCCGGCGCGCACCCACTGCCGGCTGGTGGCCTCGGCCAGGCCCACGATGCCGGCGGCCAACAACCGGCGATGAGCGCCGTCGATGTCGGCCTCGATGAGGATGGCGACGGCGTCGGCCATGGCGTCCTCGACGCGGCGCACGGTGTCGGCGAACTCCCGGTCGGCCTCGCGTCCGTCGACGCCGAACAGGAGCCGGAAGGCGCTTTGGTGGCCGTCGACGAACCGGAAGTAGGCGGCGAAGCCGGCCGCCACCTGCTGGCGAGGACCGCCGGCGGCGGCAGTTGCCTTTTGGACGTCTTCCAGCAGCCGTTGACCGACGTCGTCGAGGAGTTCGCGGTAGAGGTCCCGTTTCGACCCGAAGTGCTGGTAGAGCACGGGCTTCGTGACGCCGGCGGCCTCGGCGACCTCCGCCATCGAGGTCCCGTGGAACCCGTGCCTGGCGAACACCTCGAGGGAGACGTCGAGGAGCTGGCGACGGCGCTGGATGGCGGGCAGGCGGGGCTGTGACATCGGTTACCCGAGGGTAACAACTAGGGAGGCAGGAACCGTTGCCTGTCGCGGCGAACCATCACGCCATGCGACCGAGGCGTGGCACTCCAGACCCGGGTACCCGTCGCCCCGCCGAGCCGATCCGGCCGGGGCTGTCGAAGATGCCCGTTGTCGGCTTGATGATGGTGCAGGCTCGACGCCGTCGGGCCCGTCTGCTCCGCGGTCTGTAAGCCCTAGCTCGGGTAGACGATCACCGAGCGGGCCACCTCGCCGGTCTTCATGGCGTCGAACGCCTCGTTGACCTGGTCGAGGGAGATCTCCCGGGAGATCAGCTCGTCGAGCTTGAGCTCGCCCTTCTTGTAGAGGTCGATCAGCTTGGGGACGTCCTGCTGCACGTTGGAGGACCCGTACCAGCAGCCCTTGATCGTCTTCTCTTGCAGGACGATGCCGAAGAACGCCGGGATGTTCACCATCACGTCCATGCGAGGGACGCCCACGAGGATGGCCTGACCGCCGCGGCGGGTCATGGTGATCGTCTGATCGATGGTCGGGCCGAGGCCGATGACCTCGAAGGCGACGTCGGCGCCGCGCTCCTCGGTCATGCCCATCACCTGGGAGACGGGGTCGCCCTGGCTGGCGTTGATCGTCGCCGTCGCGCCGAACTCCTTGGCCATCTGGAGCTTGGTCTCGTTCATGTCGATGGCGATGATCTCGCCCGCGCCCGCGATGCGCGCCCCTTGGATGACATTGAGGCCGACGCCGCCGCAGCCGACGACGGCGACTGTGTCGCCCTTCTTGATGTCGGCCGTGTTGAGGGCAGCGCCCACGCCGGTGAGCACGCCGCAGCCGATCAGGGCTGCGACTTTCATGTCGACGTCGTCGGGGATCTTCACGGCGCCGCTCTCCGGGATCACCGACACCTCCGAGAACGTGCCCGACGCCGCCATCTGCGAAAGCGGAGCGCCGTTCCAGCTGAACCGGGGCGTGCCGTCGAGGAGGCCGCCGGACGCGAGAGACGCATCGGCCGCCTTGCACAGCTCGCCCTGACCGCGCTGGCAGAAGTAGCACTCGCCGCACTGCGGCACCCACGAGATCACGACGTGGTCGCCGGGCTTGACCGAGGTGACGCCCTCACCGACTTCCTCGACGACGCCCGCGCCCTCATGGCCGAGCACGATCGGAGCCACACCCATCAGTGTCCCGTTCTGCACCGACAGGTCCGAGTGGCAGACGCCGGAGGCGCCCATGCGGACCTTGACCTCCCCGGCGTGGGGCTTGTCGAGGTCGACGTCGTGGATCTCGAGGGGCTGCTCGAGTGCGGTGAGAATGGCGGCCTTGGGCATTGCGGCTCCTCCTGCGACGCTGCGTGTGCGCGCCAGTTCTAGCCCAACGACCCGGCTAATCGCCCCGCTCCCTGTCCTCGCGCTCGGCCGCTTTGACCGCGTAGCCGACGATGATCGCCGGCAGCAGGAGCACTGAGCCGACGACGAGCCCCCCGACCGTCAGGGCCACGAGCGGCGTGGAGTAGTCGGTGCCAAACCCAATGAAGAAGGCGATGACGGCGAGCACGTAGCAGGCGTAGCCGGCGCGCTGTCCGATCCGGCTCGCCCGGTCGTACCGGGCCCGGCGATCACGGACCGGGTCTTCGGTCATCGGCCTCGGCTCAAGGCAGCCACCCCCGGCTGTCGAGGAGGTGGCGGAGCTGGCGGCGCAGGCGGGCCAGGGAGAAGTGACGGCGGGCCACGGCTTGGTTGGTGTCGAGCACGCGGACGTCGGGGTGCTCGAGCCAGGCGCGCAGCGGCTCGGGGTCGGCCGCGGGGAACCAATCGAACCCGAAGGCCCGCAACTCTTCGGCGACGGGGTAGTCGCCGATGGCGAGGGGGCGGCGGTAGACAGCGGCCTCGATCGCCGGGTTGCCGAACCCCTCCCACGTCGAGGGCAGGACGACGGCGTCCGCCGCCGCGTAGACGTCGGCCGGGTCGAGGCCGGGATTGCCGTGGATCGTCCGTGTCATGGCCCGCTCGAGCAGGCGCTCGAGCTCGGGGCCATAGCCCTCCTCGGCTGCGCCCGTGAGCCAGAACGCAGCGTCCAGCGCTTCGGCGATGGCCAAGCCGCCGAAGACGTTCTTGCGGGGCAGCGCACGAGTCGGCTGGAGCAGCACCCGCTCGCCGGGGCCGATGCCCATCGCGGCACGAGCTGTGGCGCGGTTGCCGCCGGGGGCGTCGACGTCGAAGGCGTTGTGGACGACGGTGGCGCAGATCCCGCGCTCGGCCAGCTGGCCGGCGCTCAGCTCGGTCGTGGCCACGTGGACCCACGAGCGATCGTCCGGCGGGAAGCCTTGGAGGTCGGCAAACCGCTCCCGCTGCCAGGGCAGGTCGTGATGGTGGAGCACGGCGGGCCGTCCGGCGAGCGCATCGGCGACGGCAGTCGACGCCGCCATGTTCAGTGGCAGCGAGCAGATGTTCTCGGCTACGACGAGGTCGGCGTCGCCAAGCGCGGCCCGGATGTCGGCCGGTGACGGCGTCTTCGAGTCCTCCAAGCCCAGCCCATCGACCCGGCGGTCGACGGGACCGGCGCCGGCGATGGTGACCACGTCGAAACCGACCTCGCCCAACACCGTCGCCCACTTGGCCGCCTCGACCGACACGCCGTCCAAGCCGCCGAGGCGGAAGGAGACGACGGCGACGAGAGGGTTGGTCAGTGGCCTTCGGTTGGCGCCTGGAGGCGCCGGTTGGTGGCGTCGAGCACGGCCCGGGCAAGGGCCTCGGGCTCGTTGCCACCGCGAACGACCGCCGAACCCGACGCGACCTCCTCGTGGGGCGGTACCACGAACACGAGGGTCACCACGGCGACGTCTCGGGTGCCGAGGTGCACGATGGCGGCGGTCTCGACGTCGGCGCTCTCGGCCGCCGACACCAGCTTGCGCAGTGCCTCGAGCGTTGCCTGAGCCACGGCCCGGTTGCGCGACGACTCGGCGATCGACCCCTCTGCCAGCCCGATGGACTCGTCCTCGCCGCGCATCAGCGTTACCCGGGCGTGGTTGCGCATCCCTCGTTGCTCGGACGAGATGGCACCGATCGAGACGCGGGCCTGGCCGACGGGCGCGATGACTGGCTCGATGTGCCCACGGTCGAGCTGGACGACAGAGATGATCCGGTGGTCGATCTCCATGCCGAACGTGGCCATCGCCACCGACTGCACGTCGCGGGCGATCTGCTTGGGGCTCTTCTCGTCGGTGGCGAGAATGTGGAGCTCCTTGGGCCGGCCGATCTCGTCGACAACGATGCGCGCTGCGTTCACCGCCGGGAGCCGGACCAACTCCTTCTCGATCGAAGCGAGTTCGGGGTCCTCCATTCCGGCGACCATACTCACGACGGGAGCGGCCGGCACATGCCCAGGTCAGCCGTTCAGCAACGGCCATGGCGCGGCGACCGCTCGCGAAAGTATCTCGTGCGACCCCCGTGTCAATGGTCATTCCGTAGTCCGATCGGGCTATGGCCAAATGATGCCAGCGACCTATTTCGTGGGCCTGTGGTGAAGGACACAATTGACCCCGCCAGGGGAGCAATCGCAACGAACCTGGCACACATTGGGCGGGAATTTGGGGCGCAAGATCCAAGCCCGGGCCACTCCGCGCCATGCCCAATATGGACGTTGACAACCGAAGAGAAGAGGGAGCCGACAGGGCGTATCGCCTTACAACCTTGAGCGGAGCGGACACCCTCCTGCGCATTCAGCGAAAGCAGGGGAGGCACAACACTCAAGGAGGCGTGCTTCCACCATGCGTAAGGTCCTCGGCGTTTTTGCGAGCCTGCTCACCGCCATTCTGGCGAGCGGTGCCGGCTTCACCGGCCATTGATCACACGGCGCATTCAGCGCCCTAGAAAACGTGCCGATGCGTCCTGACGACTCCTTCTTCCTTCGGCTGTAATACGGGGGCCTTGGTGCGCTCACGCTTGAAGTTCGTCGTCCTCCCGGGATGGTGGTTTGAGGTCGCGTGCGTCGTGGGTGCTGCCGCCCTGCTCGCGTGGGAGTTGGGTTCCGGGCAACGCCTTCCGGAGCTCGTACCCCTGACACTGTTTGGAGCGCTCCTCCTCGCATCGGAAAACACTCCGATTCTCTTCCCGTCCGCGACCGCGGTCAGCCCGGGGTTTATGACGGTTATGGCGGCCATTGCCGCGTTTGACCACGGTGGGGCCGTGCTCGGCGCGTCGATTGTGGGCATCGCAGGTGGCCTGAGCGTCGACCTCATCCGCAAGGGCCGGCACACGACTGTTCTCTTTAACTGCGCGCAGTACCTCGTTGCGTCGGCCGCCGCCGCGGCGGTGTACGAGTCACTCGGCGGCCTGGGCAGGGCGTGGGCGTTCGGCGGCTCTGTCGTGGTGTTCGCTGCCATCAACGTCGGCGCGGTTCTTCCCCAAGTCGCCCTCAACTACCGCGAGCGGCCGAGGCAGGTGTGGCGCGATATGCGGCCCGCGCTTCCCAACTATTTCGCCTTTGGGCTGCTCGGCGTCCTCGTCGGGGTGCTCTATCGCGAGATCGGCGCCGTGGCCCTGCCACTCCTCATCATCCCAGCTGTTATCACGCGGAAAGTGTTCGCCTCGTTCCTCGAGCTTCAGGAAGCGCACGACGCCACCGTCAAGGTGTTCATCAAGGCCATCGAGGCCAAGGACCGGTACACCGCAGGCCACACAGAGCGGGTTGCCAAGTACGCGCTCTACATCGGCGAAGAGCTGCGCCTCGCTGCCCGTGATCTCGAGCACCTGCGGTACGCGGCGCTCCTCCATGACGTCGGAAAACTGGCCGTTCCTCGGCGCATTCTCAACAAGCCCGGGCGACTTACGGAGGACGAATACGCGATCGTGCAGCGGCACAACCAGGTGTGTGTCGACATCCTCACCCGGGTCGATTTCATGCGGTCGATGGTCGGCACCGCATCCGATCAGCACGCGTACTTTGCGACCGGCGCGTCCGAGCGCGAGCAGAGCCGACTCGTCCAGGAGGCGCACATCGTCGCCGTTGCGGACGCCTTCGATGCCATGACGTCGACTCGGTCGTATCGGCAGGCGCTGTCGCAGGAGACTGCCTTCCGGGAGTTGCATGACAAAGCCGGCTCGCAGTTCAACCCCAGGTGCGTCGAGGCCCTGATCCGGGCGATCCAGAAGCGGGGCGAGCACTACGGGCTCGGTTTCGAAGAAGGGGCAGTCGAGTTCGCCGTCCCGCCCCCCGTTGCCGGGGTGGGCTCCGCCGGTCTGGGCGACTTGGTCCCTCGCGGGGTGGCGACGTGAAGTCGCTCTGGGGTCGTCTGCAACCGCGGGAGCGGCGCGTTGCCGCCGAGGTGTACCTCGCCGTGGCCGCTGCCCTGGTGGCGCTTGGCAGGCTCGAGGGCGTCAGCGGGCTCGTTGTCGCCGCCGCAGGAATGCTGCTCGCCGCCAGCCTGCTGGTCGTTGTCCAGGCCCCCATCGGCACCGTTCCTCTCGGCTACGCGCTCGTCATTGCCATTGCTGCCTTGGCGGACATCGGGACGTTCTTCTCCGTCTTGGCGCTCGCCCTCCTCGTGACCCTTCCTGTCCTGTTGGTGCGCTACGGCCCTGACGACGCGACGCGGCGCATGACGCGCTGGCTCGTCGCTGCTTGCGCATGCGGAGGGGCGGCGGCCGGGATGCGGGCGCTCGCACACGGCACATCGCCCGACGTGCTGCTTCTCCAGGTGAGCGTCGCCGGCGCCGTCTTCCTGAGCGTCGATCTCCTGGGCCGCGCCGTGCTGCCCACGCCGACGGCCCCGCCCATGCATGTGCGCCTTGCCTGGCCAGTGCACGTGTCCATCCTGTGTGCGGCAGGTCTCCTGACGGTCGCCTACCACCACGACAAGTGGATGGCCGTGGTCGCCCTCGTGCCGCTCGTCATGACCCGTTTCGCGTTCGACCGCTACGCCGCTGCCCAGGAGGCGTACCGCCAGACAATCAGGGCCCTCAGCATCGTGCCCGAGGTGGCCGGCGTTACGCCGCTCGGCCACGGCGAACGGTCGGCGGTGTACGCCGTCGCACTCGCCCGGCAACTGGGTTTCAGCACCGAAGCCATCGAGCGGGTAGCGACGGCGGCACGGCTGCACCACATCGGCTACGTGACCTTGGACGATCCAGAGGACGCGACGACCCACGAGGACCAGGTCCGCCTGGCCAAGCAGGGCGGCGACATTCTCCGTGAGACGGAGTTCCTGTCCGAAGTCGGCGATCTCGTTGAAGGCGTGGCGGCGAGCGACGTGACGAGCCGGGAAGCGGCGATCGTGCGAATCGCAACAGCGTTCGACCACCTCGTACTCGAGGATCCGGCGCGCGCCGTTGGTGCTGTCCAGCTCCTCAAGTTCCAGCAGAACGACCCCTATGGCGCCGCGGCCATGCTCGTGTTGCGACAGGTGCTCGACGAGGACCCCGCGGTCGTGGAGCGCGCCATCGCCAGTGGCGCCCCTCTGACCGAGGCCGCCGCCGCGTCAGGTGCCCAACGTGGCTAGGACCGAGGCAGCCGTACGTCGCGGTACCGCTCGGGACAAGCAACCGTCCACAGAAGGCACCGTGCGAGGCAACGACTTCGCCTGGTTCTGGCGGGCCTACACCGTGTCGATCTTCGGCGACCAGATCACGCTCGTCGCCCTCCCGATCGCCGTGTTCGTGCGGACGCACAGCGCCTTCGCCGTCGGGATCGCTGCGTCGATGCAGGCCGCAACGACGCTCATCTTCGGACTCTTCGCAGGTGCGCTCGCCGACCGACTCCGGCGTCGACCCGTGTTGATTGCCACCGACGGGGTCAGGGCCGCCGTCGTCGGGCTTCTCGCAGTCATGGTGGCGATGTCGTCGAGCTATCCGGTCGTGGCCGTGTACGCGGCCGCCTTCCTGCTCGGCGCGTTCGGAATTCTGCACGATGCCGCTGCTGGCGGCGCCCTGCCGCTCATCGTCAGCGGCCGCGAGCTGCTGAAGGCGAACGGGCGCCTGAGCGGCTCGGAGTCGGTCGGGAACGCCGGTGGGCCGGCGCTGGCCGGTTTGCTGACCACCATGAGCGTCGGGTTGGCCTTCGGTGCCGACGCCTTGTCGTTCGTGCTGTCCGCGTTCGGTGTCACTCGCGTTCATGCCTTCCGCGAGGAGCCGCTTCCCGAGTGGCAGGCCGGGACGATGCGGTCGGACATCATCGAAGGTCTGCGCGCCGTGTGGGTCGACAGACCGGTCATGAAGGCGGTCGCCCTGATCGCCGCGATGAATGTGATGGCGGTCGCTGTCGAAGCGCAGTTCATCCCCTATGCCAAGACCGTCCTTCATCTCTCGGCGCTTGGAATCGGTGCGTACTTCGCTCTCGGCGGTGCGGCCGGTGTCGTGACGGCGTGGGCACTCGATCGCACTGACGGCACACGGGGTGACGCCATGATCGCCGGTGTCGCCGCCTTCGGTATCGGCGTGCTGCTCGCCGGGCTCGTGCCGTCGCGCGTCACGGTCGTCTTCACCTATCTGGCGGCGGGAGCCGGAAGCGTGCTCGCCATCAGCCACTGGTCGTCGCTGCGACAGCGGCGGTTCCAGGTGCGCCTCCTGGGACGCGTCACGATGGCGACGCGCATGGTGCTCTTCGGAGTGATCCCGATTGCCTATGTCGCCGGAGGCGCGCTCGCCCGGTCGGAGGGCTCGCAGACGCTGTTCATCGTCGCCGCCTGCGTGGGCTTGGCCGCGTGCATCTGGGCGGCCGCGGCCCGCTTGGGCTCGCTACGAGTGGACGACGTCGTCTACGAGTAGCGGCAGCAGCGCCGTATCGTCCTCGTCCTCCTCGCGGCGGCGGCGGGCCGGGCGCATCAGGTGGATGATGACGTCGACGAGGCCGACGCCGAGAACGAGGTCGCCGAAGGACACGACTTCGCCGAGCGGGGTCACGGGGACGACGTCGCCGAGGAAGAGGGCCTTGTCCGACGAGCGGTGCGCGTGGGATTCGGCCGCGAACACGCCCGCGTGGCGGCCGGTGTGGTCGAGGGCGTCGTGGCTCACGGGCATGCCGTGGTTGAGGCCGATGGCCAAGGCGTTCAACGTCACACCCAGAAGGATCATCCAGAAGCCGGTCACGGAGACGTTGGCGACGGCGAAGGCGAAGAGAAAGGCGTAGGAGAGCAGGACGAGCAGGAAGGGCCACGTGTCGCCGTGGCTCTCGATCGCCGTCAGCTGCAGGGCCAAGCCCAGCGGCAGCAGGAACCACGATCGCAGCGTGCGCTCGCCGAGGTTTCGGAAGCGCCCTCCGAAGACGAGGGCGAGCAGGAACCCCAGGCCGATGGCCACCAACATGAACCGCATCTCTCTTGAAAAGTACCCTGCCGCCCAGTGGCAAATGGGGCATTGCTCTACGACGTCCGTGACCACATCGCCTGGGTGACGATCAACCGTCCCGAGCGACGCAACGCCATGTCGTGGGACATCATCACCGGTCTGCGCAAGGCGGCGGCCGACGCCAAGGCCGATGACGACGTGCGCGTGCTCGTGCTCACCGGCGCGGGCGAGCAGGCGTTCTGCGCCGGCGCCGACCTCACCGGCATGCGCGGCGACGCCGGGTTCGTCGAGACCCACGACGCCCGCGGGGAGCTGGCGCGCCTGTTCAACGACTTCTGGTCGCTCGGCAAGCCGACGATCGCTCGCGTGCGCGGCTACGCGCTCGCGGGTGGTTTCGGGCTGGCGCTGTCATGCGACCTGGTGGTTGCCGCCGACGATGCCCAGTTCGGCACGCCGGAGATCAACGTGGGCCTGTGGCCGTACATGATCACGGTGCCGCTCGTCCGTTCGATGCCGCCCAAGAAGGCGCTCGAGCTCATGCTCACCGGGCGGCGCGTGAACGCCGAAGAGGCCGACCGCATCGGGTTCGTCACCAAGGTCGTCCCCGTCGGCGAGCTCGACGCCGCCACCGAGCAGCTGGCGAGCGACCTGGCGTCCAAGTCGCCGGCGATCATGAAGCTGGGTCGCGACTCGTTCTACGCCGTGTGGGACTCGAGCGCGGGCGACGCCCTCAAGTACCTGCACACGATGCTGACGCTGAACACCATGACCGAGGACGCGGCGGAGGGCATTGCCGCCTTCGCCGAGAAGCGCCAACCGCAATGGAAGGGACGCTGAAATTTCGCACTCGCAAGCGGAGCTTGCTCGGCGAGCCAGTCGTGTTGCGGGCGACCGGCAAAGCCGGCTCGCCCTCCGCGCTGTTCTCATTGGCCGGCATCAGGTGAGGGCGCCTTCGGCGCCGAACGCTGCCGCCGGCGGACCTCGGAGGTCGGACCACGGCTGACAAACCGGAATTGCACGACTGGAAGCCGCTCGTCGAGGACCTGGCCGAGCGCCGCGAGCGGGCCTACGGCATGGGCGGCCCCGATCGCATCGAGCGGCAGCGTTCGATGGGCAAGCTGCCCGTGCGCGAGCGCATCGACGAGCTGCTCGATGCGGACACGTTCGTCGAGTACGGCCTGCTGGCCGACCACATGGATCCGGGGCTCGCAGCCGTCGGCTACGACCATCTGGCTGCCGACGGCATGGTCGCCGGCATCGGCGACATCGACGGCCGCCGCGTCGGCATCATGGCCTACGACTTCACCGTCATGGGCGGGTCGATGGGTGCCGTCGGCGAGCGCAAGACGGCGCGCATGCGGGAGATGGCCCTGCGCTGGCGCATCCCGCTCGTGTGGCTGCTCGACTCGGCCGGCGCCCGCATCCAGCAGTCGACAGGCTCGACGTTCGCGGGCGCCGGCGCCCTCTTCCGCGAGCAGGTGACGCTGTCGGGCGTCGTCCCGCAGGTGGCGGCCATGCTCGGCCACTGCGCAGCGGGCACGGCCTACATCCCCGCCCTCGCCGACTTCGTCCCCATGGTCAAGGGCACGTCGTCGATGGCCCTGGGTGGACGGCACCTGGTGAAGGCGGCGACGGGCGAGGACGTCACCGAGGAGGAGATGGGCGGCTCGGGCGTCCACACGAAGGTCAGCGGCGTGGCCGACCTCGAGGTCGCCGACGACCACGAGTGCCTGGCGACCGTGCGTCGCTACCTCTCGTTCTTCCCCAGCCACAACCAGGAGGCGCCGCCGGTCAGGGGGACGAGCGACCCCGTCGACCGCCGGATCGAGGAGCTCTACGACATCGTCCCGACCGCGCCACGCCGCGCCTACGACGTGCGCAAGGTCATCACCGCCGTCGTTGACGACGGCGAGTTCTTCGCCATGAAGCCCGACTGGGCGAAGAACATCGTCACAGGCTTCGCCCGCATCGGCGGTCAGCCCGTCGGCATCCTGGCCAACCAGCCGATGGTGCTGGGTGGTGCCCTCGACGTGAACTCGGCCGACAAGGCGGCCCGGTTCACCTGGCTCTGCGACGCCTTCGGCATTCCCTTGGTGTTCCTGATGGACGTCCCCGGGTTCATCGTTGGGTCCGCGGTCGAGAAGCAGGGCATCATTCGCCACGGCGCCAAGATGCTGTTCGCCATCTCCGAGGCGACGGTGCCGAAGATCACCGTCGTCATGCGCAAGGCCTACGGCGCCGGCTACTTCGTCATGAACGGCACCGCCTACGAGGCCGATTACATCGTGGCCTGGCCGACGGCCGAGATCTCGGTCATGGGGCCCGACGGCGCCGTCAACATCATCTACCGCAAGCAGCTGGCCGAGATCCCCGAAGGCGAGGACCGCACCCAGCGGCGCCTGGAATACGCCGAGGAGATTCGCAAGACGATCGACCCCTACATCGCCGCCGGCCACGCCCAGATCGACGACATCATCGATCCGGCCGACACGCGCGCGGCCATCTGGAAGGGCCTACAGGTGTCGAAGGGCAAGCAGGTCCTGCGCCCCTGGCGCAAGCACGGCGTGCTGCCGGTCTGAACGCCTGACTTTCGTGCGTCAATGCCCAACTATTGGGCATAGGCGCACGAAAGTCAGCGCCCTTCAGTAGTACGTGCGGCGCTGGCTCCTGGTGTAGAGCCAGACGACGAGCATGGCGCCGAGGACGGACGCGATCCATCCCGGCTTGTAGCTCTGGTCGCCCGTCAGTGCCCGCACGATGATGCCGGCGACGAACGAGCCGATGATGCCGGCGATGATCGTGGCGATGCAGCCCATGTGCCGGCGCCCGGGCAAGGCGAAGCGGGCGAGCGCGCCGACGATGAATCCGAAGACGACGTAGGCGATGATGTCGCCGATCACGTCAGTAGTCTGCCTCGTCCATGGTCGAGGTGCAGGCTGAGATCGCTGCCAACGTCTGGCAGGTGCCGGCGGAAGAGGGACAGATGATCGCCGAGGGCGACACCATCGCCATCCTCGAGTCGATGAAGATGGAGATCCCCGTCGAGGCGCCCGTGGCGGGCACCATCACCGAGATCCGGGTGAAGCCGGAGGACCAGGTGAACGAGGGCGACGTCATCGCCGTCATCGACGACGCGTGACGAACGCGTGATCCATCGGGAGCGGCGAGGCGACGTCGCCGTCCTCACCATCGACCGCCAGGAGCGACGCAACGCCCTCGACCTCGACACGGTGCGAGTGCTCAACGAGTCCGTCCGCGACTCCCACGACGCCCGCTGCCTCGTGCTCACGGGGGCAGGCGGGCACTTCTGCGCGGGCGCCGACCTCGGCGGGGTGGAGGGCGAGCACTTCGTCGAGGCGCTGCGCAACCTGCTCCTTTCACTGACGTCCGCACCGCATCCGGTGGTCGCGGCCATTGACGGCGCCGCTCTCGGTGCGGGGACGCAGTTGGCGGTGGCGTGCGACCTGCGGGTGGCCGCGCCCGCGGCCAAGTTCGGGATCCCCGCCGCCAAACTTGGTCTCATGGTCGACCACTGGTCGGTGCAACGCCTGAGGGCCCTGGCCGGAGAGGGCCCGGCGCGTGCCATGCTGCTCGCGGCCGAGGTCCTCGGCGGCGAGGACGCCCACCGGCTCGGCCTGGTGCAGCGACTCGGCGATCTTGACGCCGCACTGGCGTGGGCCACTGAGATCGCCGCGCTGGCGCCGCTGTCGATCGCCGGCCACAAGCTGGCATTGAACGGCGCACCGCGCGAGGAGTTCCAAGCGGCGTTCGACCGGGCGTGGGCGAGCGAGGACCTGGCCGAGGGCATGGCGGCGTTCCGGGAGCGGCGGACACCGCAGTTCCGCGGGCGCTGAGGTGGTCCTCGCGGTCGAGGTCCACGACCCGGGGCTGATCGGTGCCTTCGCCGGCGGAATGCTCTCGTTCCTGTCGCCGTGCGTGCTGCCCCTCGTGCCCGGCTACCTGTCGCTCGTGTCGGGCATCAGTGTGGCCGAGCTGCAGGAGGGCGACACCGGCAACCTCCGCCGCATCGTCGTGTCGACGTTGCTCTTCGTCGCCGGCTTCACGGCGGTGTTCGTCGCCCTCGGTGCCGCGGCCAGCGGGCTCGGCCAGGGCCTGCGCGAGCACCAGCGGGGCCTGGAGATGGTCGCCGGCGTGGTCGTCATGGTGATGGGCGTGTTCCTGGCCGGCTTCGTCTCACCGCGGTTCCTCATGGTCGAACGCCGGCTGCACGTCAGCCCGTCAGAGGTGGGCGCGTGGGCGCCGCCGCTCATGGGGGCGGCGTTCGCCTTCGGATGGACGCCGTGCATCGGGCCCATCCTGGCCGGCGTCCTCGGACTGGCCGAGCACGAGGCGACCCTTAGCCGAGGCGTCGTCCTCCTGGCCGCCTACTCCGTCGGGCTCGGCGTGCCCTTCATCATCACCGGGGTGGCGTTCGAGCGCATGGCGGGCGCCTTCGCCTTCGTCAAACGCCACTTCCGCGTGATCAACCTGCTGGCGGGGGCGTTCCTGTTCGCCTTCGGATTCCTGCTCTTCACGCACCGCCTGACCAGGCTGTCCAGCTACTTCACCGACGCCCTCCACTGGCTCCACCTCGACGCGCTCACGCGCATCTAGCCGCTAGAGGCCTTGGGACGGCGAAGCCGGTAAGGACGAGTCAAGTTTCATAGGTGTGTCAGCTTCGCGCTCATGCGGCGAGGTGGGCCTGTTCAGCGAGTCGGTCGGCTTGGGCGCTGACGCGTGCGAGAGCGGCGCGCAGCGGTGTGGGAGCCGTGTCAGCAAGATCGGCCATGCCGTGTCTGAGGAACCTGGCGGCGTCGAGGAAGAAGATGGCGGTGTGGAAGCCGAAGCTCGTGGGGCGATAGCGGTGGGTGCCGGGGATGCGCTCGATGAGCCCGTGCAGCCGGAGGCGGCGCAGGTCGTAGGTCATCTGCCCGGCGGTCATGGACTCGGCTCGGCGGCCGAGAAGCGGCGCCACGTGGGCGCGCAGATCGCGGTTGGCGAAGCCGTCGGGCAGGAGACGGAATACGACGAGGGCGGCGAGCAGGGCGTGAACTCGGGGGTCGGCGAAGCGCAGGGCGGCCACACGGCGACCGTCGAGGTCCAGGGGCTGGGCGACACGGGCGAAGGCGGCCTCGCCTGAGGCGGGGTCGTGGCTGATTCGTTGGACGGCCAGGAGCCGTCGATTGGCCGAGAAGCCGACCTCCCGGAGTGCGGGCAGGTTGTGCAGCCGTTTGCCGATGCCGAAGTCGCGGGCGTTGTTGATGGTGGTCTCGGTGCGAAGGGCCACTCCTTCCTTGTGGTATTGCTTCACGCGGCTGGACTTGTACTCGACGTGCAGAGAGGGCACCACACCCTCGGTGAAGACCCGGGTCCGGAACCGGCCGGGCGTCTGGCGCTTGCCGCGCCGGATAAGGCGTCGGTCGAAGATCACGCTGACCCGGTCCGGTCGGCCGATGTCGATGTTCTGGCGGATGACCTCCTCGAAGAACACCCGCCCCGACAGGGGCCGGTCGAGGACCTGGGTGAGGGAGAACTCGGCCTGCAGGACCGAGACGTCATAGCGGTAGCCGGCTCGGCGGTCCGCCGCGGTGAAGGGATGGGGCAGGCGGGCCAGCCACTTGCGCACGAAGCGCTCGATCCTGTTGTCGTCGAGCCGGTCACAGATCCGCTGGAGGCGTTTGGTGTCGTCACAGGAGGCGAAGCCGTTGTCGAGGGGCTCGAAGTCGAGACCGGCGTTGGCGGCCTGGCGCTTGGCCCACTCGTTGCCGTTGAGACAGACCTTGGCGTTGTAGGGGAAATAGGTGCAGAACTTGATGAAGAACGGGCCGAAGTCGGCGTCGACGGCGTAGACGTAGAAGTGGTTCACGATGGCTGAGCGTCGCACCAGCCACGGGTAGGTGGCGCCGGTGATGGGGTTGCGGCGCTTCTCGGTGCGGAACACCGAGGTCTTCTCCTGGGCCCTGCCCACGAACAGCACGCCCTCGGTGCCCTCGAAGGAGGCCAGGTAGGCGAGGGCCACGTCGTCCTTGCGCTGGCCGGGGGCGAAGTTGACGAGGTCGATGCCGTGGTCGGCGACGAAGCGGCGGATGTCGGCCACGAAGCCCTTGGAGATCGGGTCCATCAAGGCCGAGGACACGAAGGGGTAGCCGCGGTGGGCCTTGAAGAAGCCGACGACGCCGAGCTCGTGCTGGAGCCGGGGCTGGTAGAGGTTCAAGAACATCCGGTCGATGCACTCGACCTCAAGGGTGACGTGGTCTTCGAGGACATCGGCCACACTGCGGGGTAGCGTCATTTTCGGGCTCCGGTCGTCGTTGGCCTGTTGGCCACCAACCGCTTCGGGCGGTTCAACGGCGAGGCTTACTACCTCGCACTTGCAGTGCGCTCGGCCGGAGCCCGCGCCCCAAAGGGGACTTCGGCCCGGCCCGCCCCTCACGCGCCCCGACCGGCGTCACTACGAACACTGTCTGGTCGGGCTGGGGCGAAGCCCCGTTAG
>CADDZP010000014.1 GCA_902812475.1 Actinomycetota bacterium
GTCCCCTCCGCCGCGCAACCCGAGGTCGCTCTTCTCCAGCGTCATCGCCGCCATCGCGGCCGTCGCTCTCATCGCCTACGGGGCAACGTACGTCTCCAGCCACCGCACGAACCTCGGCTTCCCGACGAACGTCAACGTGCCGGCGAACAACCAGGTCTCCTCCTCGGTCGGCGCCGCCGTCGACCCTTGGGTCGTCGACATCACGACGACCCTCGGCTATGAGAACGGCAAGGCGGCCGGGACGGGCATCGTGCTGACGCCGGACGGCGAGGTCCTCACCAACCACCACGTCGTGCAGGGGTCCACCAGCGTCTCGGTGACCGACGTCGGGAACGGGCGCACCTACGACGGCACCGTTGTCGGCTACGACGCCGGCGAGGACGTCGCCGTCATCCGGCTCGCCAACGCCTCGGGCCTCAAGACGGCCAAGCTGGGGAACTCCACCAAGTTGAACGTCGGCGACGGCGTGCTCGCCGTCGGCAACGCCGGCGGTGTCGGCGGGACGCCGAGCGAGTCCGCGGGCACCGTGACCGCGCTCAACCGCTCGATCATCGCCTCTGATCCCGACGGCGCGTCCGAGCAGCTGACCGGGCTCATCCAGACCAGCGCCAGCCTGCAGCCCGGCGACTCAGGCGGCCCCCTCGTCAACAGCGCCGCCGAGGTCGTCGGTGTGGACACGGCTGGATCGAGCCGCTTCAGCTTCCGCAACCCGACGGGCGGGCAGGGGTTCGCCGTCCCGATCGACAAGGCGGTGTCGATCGCCCGCCAGATCACGTCGGGCCAGGCATCGTCGCAGGTTCACATCGGACGCAGTGCCTTCCTCGGTGTGGAGGTCCGGCCGTCGAACGCCCGCTTCGGCTCTGACAATGGCAACGGCGCCGACATCGCCGGCATCGTCCCTGGCACCCCGGCCTCCCGCCTCGGTCTGGCCGCGGGCGACACCATCACCGCCGTGGGCGGCCAGTCGATCGACTCGCCCACCGCCCTCAGCAACACCCTGCGCCAGCATCACCCCGGCGACCGGGTGAGCATCACCTGGAGCGACCAGAGCGGCGACTCCCACACGGCGACGGTCCAGCTGGCCAACGGCCCCGTCGCCTGACGATCACGCACACGACGATGCGAGGGCGCGCCCGGCGTCCTCAGCCCGCTGCCGTCTCGCTGACCTGTGGTTCTGAGGCCTCGGGCGGGCACACCTCCTCGGCGGGTAGCACGCGGCGCCCGACGACGAGGCCGAACAGAGCCGCCGCCAGCGCGGCGACGCCGCCGATGATCAGCGGGGTGCGGGCGCCGGCGGCGTCGGCGACGGCGCCCATGATCGGTCCACCGATGGGTGTCGTCCCGATCAGCAGGACCGTCTGCAGGGCGAGCACCCGCCCGTGCATGCGGGGGTCGGCGCGCACCTGCACGATGGCGGTCGTCGCCGTCATGAAGGCGATGCTGCTGAAGCCAACGAGCGTGACGATCGGGAACGTGGACGCCACGTTCGGCGCCGCGGCCAGCAGCAACGTCGTGACGCCGAATGCGGCCGCGCCCCAGACGATGTTGTCGACGCCCACCTGGCGCCGGTCGGCCACCACGAACGCACCGACGAGGGCGCCGGCGCTGAACACGGCGTAGACGAAGGTGTAGCTGGCGTCGCTGCCGTGCAGGGCCCGCTCGACGAACAGCGGGAAGACGACGGAGAAGTTGTAGCTGAGTGTTCCCACGACGGCGAGCATCACGAAGGGGATCCACAGCTCGGGGAGGCTTCGCACGTAACGCAGGCCGGCGCGGACCTGCCCCTTCCCCCGCGGCGTGACCGGCACCCGCCGGAGCTCCTCGGACCGCATCATGAACAGGGCGGTGAGGACGGCGAGGTAGGTGACGGCGTCGATGGTGAAGCACCACCCATACCCGAGGGTGACGACGAGAATTCCGGCGAGGGCGGGGCCGAAGATGCGTGAGGCGTTGACCAGGGCGCTGTAGAGGGTCACGGCGTTGGCCACGTCGTCCTCGTGGACCATCTCGGTGACGAACGACCGCCGTACCGGGTTGTCGAACGCCAGCAGGCAACCGCCCACGAGGGCAGTGCCGTACAGGCCGAGCAGCGGTGGGTGGTGCATGAAGGCGAGTCCGCCGAGGGCAAACGACTGGCACATCTCGCCGGTCTGGGTGGTCTTGAGGAGGCGCAGCTTGTTGGAGCGGTCGGCGACCAGACCGGCGAAGGCCGACAGCACCAGGATCGGGCCGAACTGGCAGGCGGCGACGAGCCCGACGGCGATGCCGCTGTTCGTCAGATGGAGGACGAGCAGCGTGAGGGCGACCATCGTCAGCCAGTTGCCCGAGTTCGAGATCAGCTGGCCGATGAAGAACAGCCGGAAGTTCCGCGTCCGCAGGGCGCGCACCCGCCCCTCCCACGCGGCGCGTAGCCGCCCCTGCGCCTGGGCCCCGAACATCGGGGGTGGTCTACCCGTTGGCGGTGCGACGGGCGTCGGTGCTGCGCTCTTCCGACGGCCGTCTGCGGCGACTGTCCACGGCCCGGAGCATGCGCTGTCGCCTCGGCGCTGGTGTGTCGGCAGCGGTCGCCGCCGGACGGGATTCGCCTCCTGCCTCGGGCACGACGAACGGGAATGTCGACCCCTTGGTCAGCTCGCTCCGCACGTTGATGCGACCACCCTGGCCGCGGGCGAGGGATTGGGCGATGTACAGGCCGAGCCCCGTTCCTTCAGCCCCGAGCCCGCCGCCCTGCGAAAACTTCTCGAAGATGCGCTCCTGGTCGTCGGGTGCCACGCCCGGGCCGCGGTCCTCGACGGCGAAGTGGACCTCGCCGGTGTCGGTGTCGAGCACGCGGCCGCGCACCGGCGCGTCGACGGGCGAGAACTCGAGGGCGTTGCTCACCAGGTTGACGAGCACCTGCCACGAACGCCGCTCGTCACCGCGCGCCTTGGCCGACGTGCTGCCCGATTGCTCGAGCACGACGCGGTCGGCGTCGTTCCGCGAGACGTCGGCGACGACCGACTGAGCGAGTGCGTCGGCGTCGAACTCGGTGATGGCGTAGCGCACTTCGCCGGTGTCGATGCGGGTGACGTCTCTAGGGCCGCCATAGACGACGAGCTCGGTTAGCTGTCGCGCTTGCTGGTTCTGGCTCTTACCCCGATCGCCACGACGTACGCCTGGGCTGCCCATACCGTGGGGCCGATGAAAGCGCTCGCACCGGTCGTGGTTCGACGCGACGTGCAGTTCGAGCGTCGGTGGCTCGACGACGGGTCGTGGGTCGACGTGGCGCGCGGCTGGTTGGCGGGTGCCGACGCCGTCCACGCGACCGTCCTCGAGCGGGCCCGGTGGCGTCAGGGAAAGCTGTGGCGATACGACCACTGGGTCGTGGAGCCGCGGATGGGCGCGTCGGCGAGCCGCGACGCGGCTCCGCTCCACCCGGTGCTGCCGGAACTGACGCGGGCGCTGCGCCGGCGCTACCAGGTCCCCCTGGACGGCCCGGCCGTCGCCCTGTACCGCAACGGCGACGACGGCGTGGCGTTCCACCGCGACCGGGAGATGCGCTGGCTGGACGACACCGTGGTCGCCGTCTTGACGCTCGGTGAGCGGCGGCCCTGGTTCCTGCGGCCCCGCGCCAACCGCTACGCCCACACCCTGCCGAACCAGGGCGCCACCCACGACATCGCCCCGGCCAACGGCGACCTTCTCGTCATGGGCGGGCGCTGCCAGGCCGACTGGGAGCACTCGGTGCCGAGGGTCCACCACCCGATCGGCCCGCGCATCTCGCTGCAGTGGCGGTGGACGTCACGGCGGGGACGGCCCGTGACCGGTGCCACATACCGAGCCCCCCGTTTTTTCAGTCGCTAACCGGCCGCGGCGGCGGCCTCGTCGTCGGATGCCACGTCGGGCCTGTTGATCGGGTGCTCGGGGCCGTAGTGCTCCCGGGAGATGACCGGCGCGTCGCGACCGGTGCCGCGGGTGCCGACCCGGGGGTTGTCGCCCTCGGCCTCGTCGACCTCGGCTGTCTCGTGGTACTCCTCCTCGACGTTCACGCTCCAGACGTCGTGGCGGGACCCGGTGGCGATGTTCTCGGCGGTGAGCATGGCCGTGTACATCGAGTGGTCCTGGTTGTTGTAGCGGTGCATGCCGTTGCGGCCGACGGGGTGCACGTTCGATGCGTTCTGGTCGAGCCACTCGACGATGCGGGCGACGTTGGTCTTGTAGTGCTCGTCGTAGAACGGATACGCCTTGGGCATGCGCACGACGTAGCCGGCCTCGACCTTGGCCGGGTCGACCAGGCCGAGGATGCCGAGCTCACGCTTGCCCTGCTCGATCAGGTCCTCGTCGGCCCGGTTCCAGGTCTTGTCGCCTTCGAAGACGAAGAACTCGAGGCCGAGGCACGTGCGCCCCTCCTTCACCAGGTACGGCGACCACGACCCGAAGTTCTGGATGCGGCCGACCTGCACCTTCGGAGAGTGCACGTAGATCCAGTTGTCGGGGAAGCTGTACTCCTCGGGGACGACCAGGGCGACCGTCAGGAAGTCTCGATAGCCGAGGTCGTCGGCAGCCTGCTGCACGCCGGATTCGGCCGGCGGCTGCATGGCCTTCAGCATCTGGGAGATCGGCATCGACGAGACGACGTGGTCGGCCGGGTACTCCGTCGTGCCGCCGTCCTTGCTCTGGGCGACGACCGACACGGCCCGTCCGTTCTGGTGACGGATGCCGACGACGCGCGTGTTCATGATGACCTTGCAACCCCGCGCCTCGACGAGCTCGGTGCAGCGCTCCCACATCATGCCGGGGCCGAACTTCGGGTACTGGAACTCTTCGATCAACGACGTGATCGACTTCTGGTTCCGCTTGGGCATGAGCGCGTTGACGACGGCATTGAACAGCGACAGGTTTTTGATGCGCTGGGCGGCGAAGTCGGCTGGGAGCTTGTCGACGGGAACGCCCCACAGCTTCTCGTTGTAGGTCTTGAAGAAGTGGCCGTAGAGCCGCCACCCGAACCGGGCGACGATCCACCCTTCGAGCGTGTCCTGGTTCTTGGGGGGCCGGACGCGGGCCCACAGATACGACATCACGCAGAGGAACGCTTCCCAGAGGCCCAGGTTCTTGAGGGCGTTGGACGCCTTGAGCGGGTAGTCGTAGTACTTGCCCTTGTAGAAGATGCGGCTCATGCGCGGGCGCAGCAGGAAGTCCTCGTCGGGAAGGATCTCGTGCCAGAGAGACTCGACCTCCTTCACTTTGGTGAAGAAGCGGTGGCCGCCGATGTCGAAGCGCCAGCCGTCACGCTCGACCGTGCGGCTGATGCCGCCCACCTGCGAGTCACTCTCGAGGATCGTCGAGGGGATCCCGTAGCGGGTGGCCAGCACGTAGGCGGCGGTGAGGCCGGCGGGGCCGGCGCCGATGATCACGACGTTCGGCTGGCTCGGCGCGGCCTGGTCAGTGGTCTCTTCCATCACGTCCTCGGACACGCGTCTGGGCGACGGGGAGGGTCGCTGGGGGGATCAGCGGGCCCATGTGGTGGACATCAGGGTATTCGGAACGTGCCGGAAAGTCCCACATGGCGGGGGCTACTTGCGGCAACGGGCCTCGTTCCGCTTTGGTGGTGGGGCCCATATGGCCACTTCCCTCCGACGGCGCAGCACGCAGCGCGCCCGAACCACTACAGCGCTGGCGCATGCGGCCCCGCCGGTCGCCCGTCCGTCCCGGGCGGTGGTGTGGGCGGTGGTGGCCACCGTGGTCGTGGGGCTGGCGATGCGGTTCCTCACCGGCTCGCACCTGTGGCTGGACGAGGCCCTCACCGTCAACATCTCCAAGCTGCCGCTGTCGCGCATCCCCGACGCCCTGCGCCGGGACGGCTCGCCGCCTCTGTACTACCTGGCGCTGCACTTCTGGATGACAGCGTTCGGCAGCGGTGACGTGGCTGTGCGCGCCCTGTCGGCGATCTTCGCCATCGGCGCCCTCCCGCTCGCGTGGCTGGCCGGCGTGCGCGTCGGCGGTCGACGGGTGGCGGCCGCGGCGCTCGTCCTGCTGGCCGCCTCGCCGTTCGCCATCCGCTTCGCGACCGAGGCGCGGATGTACTCGCTGCTGACACTCCTGACGTTGGCCGGCTACCTCTTCCTTCGGCGCTTCCTCGATCGCCCCTCGGCCGGGGCCGGCGTGGGGGTGGCCGCCGCCACCGGGCTCCTCATGCTCACGCACTACTGGAGCTTCTACCTGCTCGTGACGGTCGGCCTGATGCTCGTCGTGCGCGCCTACCGCAACCGCGACCGGGCCGCCGTCCTCGCCCTGGCCGCGATGGCCGGCGGGTGCGTGCTGTTCGTGCCGTGGCTGCCCGTCTTCACCTACCAACTGGCCCACACGGGCACGCCGTGGGCCAACCTCCCCACCTTCGCCGCCGTCATCGAGACGGTGCGGTCATGGGACGGCGGCGGCAGCGACGCCGGCCAGGTGCTGAACCTTGCCGTGCTCGTCCTCGCCTTCCTGGCCGTCTTCGGCGCCGCCGTCGACGGGCGCCGCGTCGAGCTCGACCTCCGCACCCGCCCCGGCGTCCGCCAGCTCGCGATCGCGTCGCTGGGCACGCTGCTCGTCGGCCTCGTCGCCGCCGTGGCACTGCGCAGCGCATACGTGGTGCGCTACACGTCGGTCGCCTTCCCGTTGTTCATCATCGTCGTCGCGTTCGGAACGCTGGTGTTCGCCGACAACCGGGTCAGGATCGGCGTGCTCGCCTTCTGTGTCGTACTCGGGTTCTGCGCTGGCGTTCCCAATACCGGCAGCCGCCGCACCCAAGCCGGGGCGGTGGCCCACACGCTCAACCGGTCGGCGGTCCCGGGCGACGTGGTCGCCTACTGCCCCGATCAGCTCGGTCCGTCTGTGAGCAGGCTGGTGTCGGCGCCGGTCACCCAACTGACGTTCCCGCGCGCGGCGCCGCCGCAGTTCGTCAACTGGGTCAACTACGCGTCGATCAACCACGCCGCCGCCACGGCCCCATTCGCCCAGATGCTCGACCAGCGCGCCGCCGGCCACACGGTTTGGCTGGTGTGGTCGCCGGGCTACAAGACGTTCGGGTCCAAGTGCTCGACGCTGATAGATCGCCTCGAGGTGCTCCGCCCTCAGATGAAGCGCGTCGTGAAGGTGTCGCCGAAGTACGAGGAGCGCGTGGGGCTCATCCGTTACGCGACGCGGTGAGCGGGCGCCGGCTGTGGGCCGACGTCGCCGTTGCCTTACCGGGAGCGATCACGTCCCGCGTGCTCGTGGGAGGCGCGCTGGCCTTCGCCCACTTCGAGCACAACCATCTCCACATCCAGGTCGGACGGCGCACGCTCCACGAAGGGCTGCTGGCGTGGGATGGACAGTGGTACGAGCGCATCGCCCGCCACGGCTACACGGCCATCCCGCGCACCGGCGTGCGCTTCTTCCCGCTGTACCCGCTCGCCGGGCGCGTGCTGGGCTGGGTGTTCGGTGGCGCTGTCGACATCGCCCTGCTCGTGCTCGCCAACGTGCCGGCCGTGCTGTTCGCCGCCCTGTTGGTGCGCCTCGTCCGCCGTGAGGGCGGCGACGCGGGTACGGCCGAGCGAGCTGCTTGGTTCGTTGCCCTCGTGCCGCCCGCCTTCGTGCTGGTGTTCGCCTACTCCGAAGCGCTGGCCGGCTGCTTCGCCGTCGGCGCGTTCCTCGCCCTTCGCTCGAAGCGCTGGTGGTTGGCGGCCCTCGCCGGCTTCCTCTCCGGCCTCACCCGCCCGTCGGGCGTGCTGCTGGCGGCGCCGGCATTGGTGGAGGGCCTGCGTGGCCTGCGCGGCGCTGCCGCGTACGACGTCGTCGCTCGCCTGGCCGCCGTCGTGGCGCCCGTCGCCGGCGTCGGCGCCTATGTGGCCTGGGTCGGCGCTCGCTTCGGCCATCCCATGCTCCCGCTTGACATCCAGCAGCGTTCGTGGCTGCGGGGTGGGTTCCTCGATCCGGCCGTCGCCCTGTGGCGCTCGGGGCGGGCTGCGTTCGCCGGCCACTTCGGCGGCAACGGCATCCACTTCCCGTTGCTCGTCCTGGCCATCGTCCTGGTGATCGTCGTGTTCGTCCGGTGGCCGTTGTCCTATGGCGTGTTCGCGGCCGTCACCGTCGTTGTGGCTTTGAGCGCCCACCGTCTGGGATCGACGGAGCGCTACTGCTACCTGGCCTTCCCCGTCATCCTCGGCCTCGTGTCGCTCACGAGGAGCCGGCGGGTCGAACTGGGCGCCCTCGTCGTGAGCGGCGCGTGCCTTGTCGGGTTCGCCACGCTTGCCCTCCTCGGCGCCTACGTGCCGTAGGAGTTCCCGAGAGACTGTGTGCCGGACCGGCGCCGGTACCCTCGGTGGCGGATGGGAGTTCGGGTGCTGATCGTCGATGACCATCCGGTCATCTGCGAGGGGTTCAGCCACATGTTCGAGTTCGTCGACGGCATCGACGTCGTCGGCACCGCGAGCACCGCCCGCCAGGCGATGGAGCGCGTCGACCTGCTCGGCCCCGATGTCGTGTTGTTGGACCTGCACCTGCCCGACAAGCACGGCACGGTCGTGGCCGCCGAGCTGCACACGCAGCGCCCCGACGTGCGGGTCGTCATCTTCACCGGTGGCGCCGACCTCGACGAGGTGCGGCAGGCAACCGCCGCGGGCGTGGACGGCGTACTGCTGAAGTCGATGCCGGTCGGCGACCTCATCCGTGCCATCCGAGACGTCTCCGAGGGCAAGGAGGTCGTCGACCGCGACCTGGCCGGCTCGCTCTACGCGCCGGGTGCGGACGAGACGACCGTGCCGCTGTCAGAGCGTGAGCTCGAGGTCCTCGGTTTGCTGTCCAAGGGCATGACGAACAAGGAGCTGGCCGCCGCCCTGTTCATCTCGCGGGCGACGGTGAAGAGCCACGTCGAGAACATCCTGCGCAAGCTCGAAGTGAGCGACCGGGCCGCGGCCGTCGCTGAAGGATTCCGCCGGGGTCTGCTGCGCTCCTAGGCGGTTACGCCGGCGTGGCGTGCCGGCGTTCGAGGACGGAGAGGACGTCCTCGGGGGACCACGGTCGCTGGCGGGGCGACGGGTAGCCCTCGCGGTTGAGCAGCCCGGCGATCCAGCCCGGGTCGTTGCCCGGGGCGGCGAGCTCGAAGATGCGTCGCTCCGCGGAGATCACCGGATCCCGCAGGTCGATGATCTTCCGCACCCGAGTGCCGTCCTCGTTCATGCTGCGCCCTCCTGCCCGGGAACGGAAGCGTATCCCTTCGTGTGCTTCTGCGCTCTAGGAGGCTTCGTCCTCGACGTGGATGGCCGCCTCCTCGGCGCTCAGGGTGACGTCACCCTCGTCGTCCGCGATCTCGGCGACCATGTCGGCCTCGTCGTCGGGGTTGGCACCCTCGTCGGCCTCGACGAGGCGCTGCTCCCGAGGCTCACGGAGCTCCTCCGGTATCGAACCCTCGAGCTCTTCGCGGAGCTCGTCCTCTGCGCTTGCCATACGCCTGTTCTACCCCCACGGGGACCGCAACTACGCCGGATGGCCCGCTTCGATGTCTCGCGCTTGCTTGAAGCCCAAGGGATCGACGTCGCCTTCGTGGCGAGCCGCCATCGGCTCCAGCAGGTGGCCGACGTGGTCGCCGAAGTCGAACCGGTCGAGGACGCGGCCGAGGAAGACGTTCTCGACATCAGCGAGGATGGGGACGCCGTCGGGTCCCTCCCGCCACGGCCACCGGGTCAGCTTGTCGACCTCGTCCGCCGTCTCACCGCCGAACAGCTCGGCGAGGTCGCGCTGATCGGCGGCCACGAGGTGGACGGCGAGCATGCGCGCATCGGCCGCGATGCGGAACGTGCGGTTCTTCACCGAGAGACAGACGAGAAAGCGGGGCGGATGGATTGACGCCTGGGTGGCGAAGCCGACCAGGCATCCGTCGCGCTCGCCGTGCGCGGCCGCCGTCACGACGTACATCGAGTACTCCAGCTCGGCGACGAAGGCGTGGAAGCCGGCGCCCTGCGACATCAGGCGGCGAGCGATGCCGGAGGCGGGCCGTAGTGGCCGCGCCCGAAATCGACGACGGCCCGCCATCGTGCGGGCAACGAGAAGATCGGTGTCCGGCGGCGGGGGAGGAGGACGCGCATGGCGGTGTCGCCGACCGCCATGGTGAGGCGGATGAACGCCGGGTAGCGGCCGAAGTGATCGCGGACGAGGAGGAGCGAGTTGCGCAGCTGGAGGTACTCCACCGCTGCCGACGAGCCGCTCATGTGGGGGTTGCCGACGACGGCGTCCCACACCAATCCCACCTCCCAGCCCGCTCGGCGAGCGCGCTCGCCCAGGTCGGCCTCCTCGCAGTACGCGAAGTAGCGCTCGTCGAAGAGACCGACGTCTTGCAGGCACCGGCGGCCGGCCAGCATGAGGGTGCCGTGGGGGTGGCCCGCATCCTCCCAGCCGGCGTCGCGGTCGGCGTCGACGAGGATGCTGCCGAAGTAGCGGTCGACGACGGGCTTCATCTGGGCCCGTCGCAGCCACACGCCGATGTTGAGTTCCCCGTACACGGCGCTGGCCAGACCGGCGCGCGGCCGGGCCCGGACGGCGTCCAGAAGGTGGCGAACGCAGCCGGGCTCCGGCAAGGCGTCGTGGGCGGCGACGGCGGCCCACTCGCTGTCGCCCGTATCGAGCCAGCGGCGCAGGCCCAGATTGGCGGCCGGACCGAAGCCGCGGTTCGCCCCGAGGGCGACGACCTCGACGTCAGGTAACGCTCGCTCGATGTGGGCGATGGCGTCGGCGCCGGAGCCGTTGTCGACGACCGTGAGCTGTACGGGCACGTCCTGCGCCTGGAAGGCGCGGGCGGTGCTGACGCACCGCTCCGGCTCGTCGCGGTGCACGACGATGACAGGCAGCGGCGCTTCCGGCGGCATGGCGTACGGACGTTACGCCCCGAGCGTTCTTGGCGCCGAAATGCACTCAGAGCGTGCATTTCTGCGCCGAGAAGCGATTAGGACAGGCGGTCGGCGGCCCAGTTGAAGATGTTGCGCGCCATCAGGGAGCGCTCGGTGTCGGCCCGACGGCGGTAGACGTCGGCGCGGGCCTCGAGTACGGCGTCGTCGTGGGGCGCGGCCCGGCCGGCCAGCTCGACCAGGTGGGAGGCGAGGCGGAGATCGCCCGCATCGGCGACCTCGATGGCGCGTCGGGCCAGCCGTCCGGCACCGCCGGCGAGCTCCGCCAGTTCCGCCGCCACCGCGTGTTCGGGTGCGGGCTTGAGATGGGCGGGGTCGCCGTCCCACCAGCCGCCGTAGAGACGCCAGACGTTGCGGACGATGAACTCGGGGTCGTCGTAGATCGGCTGCAGATAGGGCCGGCCCACCAGGTCGGGCGGCGCCTGGACGCCGTGGATGACGTCGTCGAGCGACGCTCCCGCGTTCATGAGGGCGACCGTCTGGTCGTGCAGCGACTCGAGCAGTCCGGCGGCGTCGACGAGGGCCTGGTGGACGCGGTCGGCGCCGACGATGAGCAGCCCGTGGCCGGGACAGAGCACCTCGGCGCCGAGGGCGGCCATCTCCCGCAGGGCCGCCGCCCACTCCCGCGGGTAGCGCTGGACCTTGTTGGGGTTCCCGGCGTTCGGGGTGGCCCAGATGAAGAAGTCGCCGCAGCACAGGACCTTGCGCGACGGGACCCACGTCCACGTGTGATCGTCGGTCTCGCCGCGTGCGTGGTGGAGCTCGACGTCGAGACCGCCGACAGAGACCGTCAGCGTGTCGCGGTACGTCCGGTCCGGATAGCGGTACTCCGTGGGCCAGCGCAGGTTGGCGACGCGGAACTGGCGCTGGTTGATGACCTCGTTGTAGCCGGCCGTCAGGATGTAGCGGTCGAAGCGGTGGGGCAGCGCCTCGTGGGCGACGACCGTCGGCGGGGCCCATCGGTTGGCCGCCGCCTCGTCCTCGAGCAGGGGCACGCCGAAGACGTGGTCGATGTGGCCGTGCGAGTAGACGGCGGTGTCGACGCGGTCGGCCGACCACTTCCGCAGCTCGCCGATGGCGGCCGAGGCGAACAGCTGGCTGCCGGTGTCGACGAGGACGAGCCCTTCGTCGGTGGCGATGGCGCTGACGTTGGCGAACGACGGGACGAAGGCGCACCCGTCCGCCACCTCGGCCACACCGCCACGCGGCGCGAACGGATGGGCCTGTTCGATCGCGATCTCACCCCGCCACAGGCGGTCGGCGACGTCGAGGATGTCCTCAGCCACGGTCCTGCAGGGCGGCGGGGACGTCGTCGAACATGAGCGCCCACGCCACGTTCACGCCGAGGAACACGATCAACGACAGCAGCACTGCCTCGACGCGCAGCGGCGCGCCCATCTTGCGGACGACGCCAGGGGCCACGGCAACGAGGACGATGAGGGCGTACAAGGCGATGGCCGCAGTCGACTCGACCTGCCATACTCGCCCCGCGGGCGTCGGCACCGGCGACAGCTGCAGGTAGGCGAGGATCAGGGCGCCGGCGGCAGCCGACGCCGCGAACGACACTCGCCACACCGTGGCGTTGCTCGGGTCGACAAGGGCGAGCAGGCTCATCAACCCCGGGATGGCGAAGTGGAGGGAGACGGCGTAGGCGCGGCGGCGGTGCAGGGTGCTGCGCCGCCATTCGGCGTGCCGGGTCTGCACGACGATGAGCCACAGCCCGTACACCGTGAAGCTCAGCGGGGCGAAGGCGGCGTAGAACTCGTTCAGCACGCTCTGTAGATTTCTTGGCGATGAGCGATATCAGTGACGTCAACAACCCCGATGCCCTCGGCCAGCTTCTCGAGGGCCGGTCCGACGACGAGATCAACGAGTTCGTCACGGCCGCCGGCATCGAGACCGTCCTCAGCCAGGTGTTCGATGCCATGAAGGAGCGGCTGGATCCCCAGAAGTCGGCGGGGCAGACCGCCGTCGTGCAGTGGGACATCAATGCGCCCGACGGCACGCACAGCTACCAGTTCAAGGTGGAGAACGGCTCGGGGTCGTGGCAGCAGGGAACGCCCGACACACCTCGTGTGACGCTGACCTTCAGCCTCGCCGACTTCCTGCGGTTCGTCGCCGGTCAGCTGGACGGGATGCAGGCGTTCATGGGCGGCAAGCTGAAGCTGGCCGGCGACATGATGTTCGCCACGACCTTGCAGACCTGGTTCAACGCGGCGTAACCGCAGCGTGGCGCGGCCTCCGGCCGCGCTCGTTCCCTGTTTCGTCGAACCAAGGCCTCCGGCCGGTTCGACGAGGCCTCCGGCCGCGCTCATCGTCGTGTTGACCGACGAAGCTCGCGGGGCTCGCCGTCTGTCAAGGCTCGACCATGATCTTGGCGTGGGCTTCGGGGTTGGCGAGGTCGGTGAATGCCTGCGGGATTCCGTCGATGCCGACGGTGCCGGTGATCATGGGTGTCACGTCGACCTTGCCATCGGCGATGGCCTGCAGCGTCGACGCGAACTCCATGGGGTCGTACGCCATGGAGAACTTCACCGTGAGCTCCTTGGTGATTCCCATGAACGGCTGCAGCTGGTCGGTCTCCATGCACACGCCGACGACGACGATCTCGGTCTGGGCCGGTGCCGCCCGCATGGCCTGGTCGATGACGCCGGGCACGCCGACGGCCTCGAAGATGACGAGCGGCCGACGGCCGTCGACACGCCGCCAGGCGTCGATGGCGGGCTCCTCCCGTGGATCGACGGCCTCGTGGGCGCCCATCGTCGTGGCCAGCTGGCGACGCCGCTCCGAGAAGTCGGCGGCGACGATGGGTTCGATGCCTTTCACCTTCAGCGCAGCGATGACGGCCAGGCCGACGGGGCCGGCGCCGATGACGAGGGCGGCCGTGCCCGGTGCGATGGACGAGCGGTTGACGGCGTGCACCCCGACCGCCATCGGCTCCGTCATCGCCGCCCGTCGGGCGTCGAGCCCGTTCGGGACGGGCAGCAAGAGACCGGCGGAGAGCAGCATCCGCTCGGCGTAGCCGCCCGGATACTCGTTCGAGTAGCCCACAGCGTGGATTCCGCGCTGATCGGCGACGACCGGTAACGAGACGACGGTCGAGCCGGGCGGCGGCGCCGACGCCCCAGGTCCGACGTCGAGGACGTCTGCCGCGAACTCATGGCCCATGACCAAATCGCGACCGGCGTCGAACGTGAACAGCGACATGCCGCCGGCGTCGCCCGCCGAGGCGGTCGCCTCCTTCGTCATCTCCACCATGCGGTCGGCGTGCTGGGCGGCATGCAGGTCGGACCCGCAGATGCCGCACGCCTTCGTCTGCACGAGGACCTGTCCCTCGCCCGGCACCGGGTCGGGCACGTCGTCGACGAGCATCGTGCCTGCCCGCAGTACCGCCGCCCTCATGAGGACGCCTGTTCCTCGGCGTGCTTTTGGATGGCCTGCATGATGGCAGCCCCGGCGCCGCCCATGAGCTCGGCCCGGTTGGCCACCGCCCAGTCCCTGGACTCGACCAGCGTTCGGGCCGAGTCCTGCATCGCCGGCATCACGCGCGATGCGAAGAGCTCGTACGAGCGCAGGGTCGCCTGGGGGTCGGCCCAGTCGTGGGCGAGCAGAAGGAATGTGCCGAAGCCGCCGGTCTGGTCGGCGAGGCGCTGCAGCTGGGCGACGGCCTGCTCGGGTGTGCCGATGACGGCGAAGCCGTTGTCGACGAGGGCGTCGATGATCGCGTCCGCTCCTTCCACCCCCTCGGGTGCGAGGGGAAGGGCGGCCACGCGGCGGAAGTAGTCGACCCACAGCTCGATGCCGTAGCGGACCTCCTCGCGTGCCTGGTCAACGGTCGGGGCCAGGTGCATCGGCCCAACCAAGCGCCACGCGTCGCGACTGGCCACAGTGCCGAACTGAGCGGCCCGCTCCTCCATGATCTGCCAGTGCTGACCGAGCACGTCGAAGCCCTGGACGACGGTCGCGCTCAGAGAGAGCAGCCCGCACCCGAAGCGGCCGGCGGCCCGCGGGCCGGCCGGGGAGATCGTGGCCGCCACGGCCACCTCGAAGTGGGGCCGGGTGTAGGGACGCAGCTGCAGACGGGCGTCGCGCAGCGTGAACCAGCCGGCCTCGCGGTCGACGGGTTTGTCGTCGGCGAGCAGGGCCATGATCGCCTCGAGCGACTCTTCCATCATGTCCCGCTGGCGTAGGGGGTCGATCCCCATCATCCAGGCGTCCGACGGCAGGGAGCCGGGCCCACAGCCGAGCATGACCCGGCCGCGCGTCAGGTGGTCGAGCAGCACCATGCGGTCGGTGAGCATCAGCGGTTGGTGGTAGGGCAGCGAGCTGACACCCGTGCCGAAGCGGAGGCGCCGGGTGCGCTCGGCGGCCACGGCGATGAACACCTCCGGTGAGGCGATGATCTCGTAGCCGGCCGAATGGTGCTCGCCGATCCAGGCCTCGTCGAAGCCGAGCTCGTCGAGGCGCACGATCATCTCGAGGTCTCGCTGCAGGGCCGCCGTGGGGTTCTGTCCGACCGGATGGAAGGGAGCCAGGAAAATGCCGAAGCGCATCGGCCAGGAGTCTTCCATAGAGTCCCAGTTTCGGGCGTCACCAAACTTGGCACCGAAAATTTCGAGCCGCCGACGAGCGAGCTATACAGCCGGACGATGAGACTCTTGGAGAACGGGGAACGATGATCGCAAGTAAACGGTCGACGATGACCGCCCGGGGCGGCCGACACGGCGTGCTCGAAAATCTCGGCGCCAAGCAAAGGTAACGCCCGAAATGGACCTGCTCCGAACTCCCGATGAGCGATTCGCGGACCTGCCCGGGTATCCGTTCGATCCCCACTACATCGACGTGTCCGACGGCGACGGCGGCAGCTTGCGCGTGCACTACGTCGACGAAGGGCCCCCGGATGCCGACCCCGTGCTCATGCTGCACGGCGAGCCGTCGTGGTCGTACCTCTACCGGAAGATGGTGCCCGTGATCGTGGCCGCCGGTCTGCGGGCCGTGTGCCCCGACCTGCCGGGGTTCGGCCGGTCCGACAAGCCGGCCAAGCGCACCGACTACACCTACCAACGGCATGTCGACTGGATGACGAGTGTGCTCGAGGGCCTCGACCTCCGGAACACCACGTTCGTCGGCCAGGACTGGGGCGGGCTGATCGGCCTGCGTCTGGTGGCCGAGCATCCCGACCGCTTCGCCCGCGTGGTCGCCGCCAACACCTTCCTGCCCACCGGCGACCGCGACCCGGGCGCCGCTTTCAAGGCGTGGCAGAAGTACTCCCAGGAGACGCCCGACTTCCACGTCGGTGGCATCGTCAAAGGCGGCTGCGTGACGGACCTGACGCCCGAGATAGTTGCCGCCTACGACGCTCCCTTCCCGGACGACTCCTACAAGGAGGGAGCCCGCCAGTTCCCGATGATCGTGCCCACGTCGCCTGACGACCCCGCCAGCGGGCCCAATCGCAAGGCGTGGGAGGTGCTCTCCAAGTTCGACAAGCCATTCCTGACGGCCTTCAGCGACTCCGACCCGATCACGGCCGGCGCTGACCGCGTCCTGAAGGAGCAGATCCCCGGCGCTCAGGGCCAGCCCCACACCACGATCACCGGAGGCGGCCACTTCCTCCAGGAAGACAGAGGCGAGGAGCTGGCCAACGTCGTGGTCGACTTCGTCGAGCGCACCCGCTGAGTGGCTGAACCGGTCATCGCCGTCGCCGGGCTCACGAAGCGCTTCGGGCCCGTACTCGCGGTCGACGGGCTCGACTTCAGCGTCGACGAGGGTCAGGTCTGCGGGCTGCTCGGGCCGAACGGTGCGGGCAAGTCCACGACGCTGCGCGTGCTCGTCGGGCTGGTGTTCGCCGACGCCGGCCAAGTCCGTCTGTTGGGCCGGCCCGTGCGCCCGGGCGACGCCGTGCTGGCTCGGGCTGGGACGATGATCGAGGAGTCGGCGTTTGCGCCGTATCTGAGCGGTGCCCGCAACCTGCGCCTGTGGTGGGAGGCGGGCGGCCGTCGCTGGGAGGACGCCGACGCCGAGACCGCCCTCGCCGTCGCCGACTTGGGGTCGGCGATCGACCGAAAGGTCAAGACGTACTCCCAGGGCATGAAGCAGCGCCTTGGCTTGGCGCGGGCCTTGCTCTCCGCACCCGACGTGCTCGTGCTCGACGAGCCCACCAGCGGGCTCGACCCGGGCGAAATGCGTGAGGTCAGGCAGCTGCTGCGGCGGGTCTCGGAGCGGGGCGCCACCGTGTTGCTCTCCAGTCACCTGCTGGCAGAGGTCGAGCAGGTGTGCGACCACGTCGTGGTGATGGACAAGGGCAAGCTGGTCGCCGCCGGGCCGGTGCAGCAGCTGATCGGCGCATCGGGATCGGTGTACCTCGAGGTCACCAACGTGCGGCGGGCGACGTCGACGCTCAAGAAGGTGAAAGGCGTGACGCGGGTGACGCCCGAGCCGCCCGGCCTGGCCGTCGAGCTGGACGGGGTGAAGCGTTCCGAGGTCGTCGCCGCCCTCGTGCACGCCGGCGTCGGTGTGGAGACGGTGACGACACGGCACCGCCTCGAGGATGCCTTCCTCGGCCTGGTGGGTGAGGAGTAGCGGTGGTCGCCGTGTTCCGCACGGAACTGGTCAAGCAGCTCCGCCGGCCGCGCACCTATGTGGCGCTGGGGATCGCCGCCGTCATCCCGATCATCCTGACGATCGCCCTCAAGGCCAACCCGCCCAACCCGGCGTCGGGCGAGGAAGGGTTCTTCGCCTTGGCGCCGAACTCGGGACTGTTCGTTCCCGTCGCCGCCCTGCGCTTCATGAGCCGGTTCTTCCTGGTTCTCCTGGCGTCGCTGTTCGCGGGCGACGCTGTCTCGTCTGATGCCTCGTGGGGGAACCTGCGCTACCTGCTGGTCCGTCCGGTGACGCGGCCGCGCCTCCTCGGCGCCAAGCTCGGCGTCAGCGCCCTGTTCGCCGTCCTCGCCACCCTCGCCATCGTCGTGGTCGGGCTGGTTGCGGGCGTCATCGCCTTCGGCTGGGAGGGCATCAGCGTGCCGGTCGCCGGCCTGTCGCAGTCCGCCGGCCAGCTCGTCGGCAACCTCGCCATCGCCACCGTCTACGTGGCCTGGGGCCTGGCCGCCGTTGTCTCCTTCGGGTTCTTCGTCTCGACTTTGACCGACGTGCCCGCCGGCGGTGTCGGTGCCGGGATCGGCCTGTACATCGTCTCCCAGATCCTCGACGCCATCACGTCCCTCGGCTCCATTCGGTATGCGCTGCCGACCCACTACTTCGACGCGTGGGACATCCTCTTCTTCGGCCGCGGTCCCAACGCCGAGATGCTCCGAGGCGTCCTGCTGCAGATCCCCTACGTGCTCGTCTTCTGCGCCCTCGCCTTCTGGCGCTTCCAACGCAAGGACATCCTCAGCTAACGGCTCCGACTGCAAACTGCAAACTGCAACTGGGGCTTCGAAGGCGTGGATGCCACACGGTGAACTGTTCCACCACGGTGGTCGTTGGAAAGGGACGGATCGCCCCGTGTCGAGTCGCTCGGCTGCAGCGCTTCGTTTCGCGTCGTCGGGCGGCTGTTGAGATCGGACATACCGGACGGGCAACAGCCGTGCGAGTACTTCAAACCGTGAGCCCCCCGCTCCAGAGCCGCAGTTGACCGCCGTGAGCAGCGAGCAACTTGATCGTCAGGTGGCTCGGACCGCGCGGTGGGCGGAGCGCTCGGCGTAGCGGGTGATGGCGTGGGCGATGAGGGCGAGGATGGCCCCGACGGCGAGGGCGCCGAGCCACAGGGCCAGCGGGGCTCGGCTGGCCGGCGGCCCGCCCTCGGAACGGACCTTCTCACCCGGACGGCGTGCATCGAGGGCGGTGACGTGCCAGGTGTCGCCATCGCGGTGCAGGACGAGCGTTCCCGTCTTCAGGGGTCCCACGCCCGACGCCAGCTCCTGGTGAAGTCGGAACGGCACGCGCACAGTCGAAGCGCCGGCGTCGATCGCTTTACCGACCTCGAGGTCGGCGAACTCGCTGTGGCGAGGGTTGTGGCTGGGCGGCAGCAGCGGCGCGGCGATGGCAGGCGCGCCGATGCGCTCGGCCCTGCTGCGAGCGTCGGCCGTCACGCCCCTCCGGCCGATGTCGCCTACGGCAGCCAGCCACCGTTCGGCCGCTCCTTCGGGGCGATGGTGGCCGGCGTTGGCGAAGTGGATGGCAAGGCCGAGGCCCACGAGAACGACGAGGACGGCGGCAATGACAGCGGCGAAGGTGGATCGACGGACCACGCGCGCTACGTCAGCGCTGCCTCGGACAGCAGCGCCTCCTCGGGCGTGAGCTCGTCGAGCTCGCGGCCCTTGGTCTCGGGCATGTGTCGCCAGATCAAGAAGATGCCGGGCAGCTGCATGATCATCAGCAGGCTGACGGTGTCGCCGACGTTGCCGATGGCGCCGGTGGCGTGGTCGCCGAGGATGCCGACCAGCGCCGGGCCGAACACGTAGCCGGCGATCTCGAACCAGTTGCGCACCCACGCCGCCGCCTGGCCACGGATCTCGGTGGGGAAGAGCTCGGTGCCGAAGGCGCTCAGAACGGGCTGCACGCCGAGGCCGAACCCAACGGCGAGCATGAGGGCGAAGAAGCTGACGACGCGGTCGGTCGTCTGGAACAAGATGACCGAGAAGATCACCGCCCCGACGAAGTAGATCATCGCCGTGGGCCGACGGCCGATGCGCTCCATGAGCCGACCGCACACGTAGTAGCCGAGGCAACCGATGCCGTAGGCCACGAGGATGTACACGGCCACCTCGGTCTCGGTGAAGCCCCGTTCCCGCTCGGCGTAGTACGCCCACCAGGCGGTGGCGCCGAAGAACGGGATCGAGCGCATCAGGTACACCATCCCGACGAGCACCAGATTGCGCCGGTACCGGGGCGCCCACGCCGCCAGGAACGGCATGCGCGGTATCGCCTCACCGTGCTCGCGCTTCTTGCGCTCCTCTTCGAATCGCTCGGTCTCGTGCATGCGCCGGCGCAGGAACGTGAGCACGATCAGCGGCACGATCCCGACGAGGAAGAACGCCCGCCAGTCGAGGCCACCGTTCTGCAGGCCCAGGCCCAGCAGGATCGCCACCATGATCGTTCCCAGGCCCTCGAACGTGAGCAGGGTGCCCAGGGCCCGGGCCCGGCGGGCGACGGGAAACTCCTCGACGACCATGGTGATCGCCACCGAGAACTCGGCGCCGAGGAACACGCGCGAGGCGAACTGGAAGAACGTGAACGACCAGATGTCCCACGACAGCGCCGTGAGCCCGCCGAAGATCGTGTAGCCGACGACCGACCACAGCAGCAGCGGTCGTCGACCCACCCGGTCGGACTGGCGGGCCACGAAGAAGGCGACGAACAGGCCCAGCTCGATGGGGATCCGTGTCACCCCGAGGAGGGCCTCGCTGACGTGGAAGGTGGACTGGATGTTCGGCAGCAGGAGGGCGAGGATCGACGAGTCGTAGCCCTCGAAGAAGGTGGCCGAGATGAGCAGCAGCAGGAGCAGGCGGAGGTAGCGGTCGCTGCGGGCCATAGGTGCCTCTCCCCCTCAGGCTGTCGACGCAGACGGGCCGTCGTAGATCGTGCGTCGGGCGCGGCGGGGCGGCATCGCTTGGCGCCACGCCCACCACAGCAGGACGGCCAGCAGGATGCCTGCCAGCCACCGGTACGCCTTGTTGTCCTTGATGGTCGACTCACCGATGTTCGCCGTCTGCGGGGCCAGGCTGCCCGGATTGACGCTCGGCGTGGAGCTGGCCGTCCTGCTG
>CADDZP010000015.1 GCA_902812475.1 Actinomycetota bacterium
GGCTCGACGTCCCGCTGGCGCTCGGGATCGTCGCCCTGGGCGCCGTGATCATCGCCGTGCCGTCGGCGATCCCCTGACCGAACGACATCAAGGAGGGAAGAGAGATGACAACGCACAACACAGGAACGCGCGACGAGTGGCTGGCGGCTCGCCGGGAACTGCTCGGTGCCGAGAAGGAGCACACACGCAAGGGCGACGAGCTGGCGCGCCGGCGCCAGGAGCTCCCCTGGGTCCGAATCGACAAGGACTACCGCTTCGAGACCGACGGCGGCAGCGCGTCGCTGGCGGAGCTGTTCCGAGGCCGCTCCCAGCTCCTGATGTACCACTTCATGTTCGGCCCCGAGTTCGAGGCGGGTTGCCCGAGCTGTTCTGCGATCGCGGACGGCTTCAGCGGCTCGGTCGTCCACCTCGAGCACCACGACGTCGCCTTCACCGCTGTGTCGCTCGCCCCGGTCGAGAAGATCCAGGCCTACAAGCGCCGCATGGGGTGGACGTTTCCCTGGGCGTCGTCGTTCGGCAGCGACTTCAACTACGACTTCGGCGTGTCGATCACCGAGGAGCAGCAGCGTCAGGGTGTGGTCGAGTACAACTTCGAGCAGCGAGACGTCTCATGGTCACTGGAGCCTGGCCAGGGTCCGGTCGAGCACGCGGCCATGTCCGGTACCGACACCGCGACCTACGTCCGCCAGGCCCCGGGCATGAGCGCATTCGCGCTCGACGGCGGCGTCGTGTATCACACGTACTCGGCGTACGCCCGGGGACTGGACGCCCTCTGGGGCATGTACCAGTGGCTCGACCGGGCCCCGTTGGGCCGCAACGAGACCGGCCCCTGGTGGCGCCACCACGACAAGTACGACGACTGACAGGGCGCGACGTCCAGCTGGGCGTCAGGCGCCGGCGCCGGGAAGCGACGCTGGCGGCGTCAGGCGCCGTGATGGACGACGGCGTCGCCCCGTGCGTGCGCCGAGGCGGCTACTGCGTCGGCCTTGTTCGGCGCCGGCGTGCCCGGGAGGTGGAGGTAGCTCTCGACGCGCTGTACGGCCGGCAGCTTGGCCGCACCGTCGCGCAAGGCACGGACGTGATCCGGCCGCTGGACCTGGCCACGGAGGGTCACCACGCCGTCGACGGCATCGACGTTCACCTGGCTCGTGTCGAAGTCGACGCTGGCCATGAACTGGCGGACGACATCGGTCAGGGCGCGGTCGTCGACGGGGTGCGGGGTCCCCGCGCCCGCGGCCCGGTAGGCCATGCCCTCGGCCCGGCCCTCGACATAGCGAGCCCTGCGTTCGACGTCCGCGGCCCTCCGGCGAAATGCGGCGGCGAGACGGTCCTTGGCCACCGACCGCCGGCGCCGGCCGGACTGGGGGTCGAGCAGCAGCGCGCCCGCTGCTCCGGCCGCGGCGGCGGCCGCCATCTTGAAGGCCTTCATCCTCACGCGAGTCCCTCCTCGAACAAAGCGTCCTCGAGAAAATCCCTACCCAGTCGTGGCCGCCCCGATTCGCGGAGGTGGCGGCGCTACAACGCGTCGGCGTAAGGCACCGGGTGGTCGGCCCCGTCCTCCATGAATCGCTCGTTGAGGGCTTGGGCCACGATGTCGAACTCCCGGGGAGGGAGAGTCCGTCGGCCGGCAAGTGCGCTCGTCAGCTCGGCCACGGAGAGAAGACCACCGAGGCCCAGACAGCGGAACCAGAGGTCACTGACCGAGAGTCCGAGATGCTGGCGGGCCGATTCAAGGGCGCTGGCGTCGAGCGCCATCAGCGAAATGCTCCTGTCGATCGCGGGCGCTCTCGCTGAGCTGGGCCGAGGCTACCCGCGGGTCCTGCGCACGAAACGGTCAATCGGGCGGCCGGCGGGTGTAGCGTGAGAGAAGAACCTTGGGAGAGACCTCCGTCGGGTGTGCCTCCGAGTGGCCTATCCGAACCAGGCGCTGGCTTCCCCTGAGCGACGATCCGCTCGACAGGAGGAAGCCGATGCAGCACTCTCATGTCCTCTTCGACGACGATGGCTGACAGTCCGTCGCGTCAGCTCGTCGAGGCGTTCTCCGAGCTGGCCGACGCCCTGTTCGACGGGAGCGATGCCGACGCCTTGCTCGAACGCCTCGTCGAGCGGGCGACTCGTGTGATCGAGGGCTGCGAGTACGCGAGCGTGTCCCTGCTCGGCCCCGGCGGTCGTATCCACACGCCGGTCGCCAGCGATGCCCTGGTCATCGAGCTCGACGAGATCCAGTACGAGACCGGCGAGGGGCCGTGTGTCGAGGCGGCCAAAGACGATGCCCGCGCCGTCTATGGGGCCGACGTCGCCCACGACGAGCGGTGGCCGGCGTTCGGGCCGGCCGCGGCGGCTCGCGGCATCGGCAGCCTCATCTCCTACAAGCTGGCCGCCGACGGCACCGTCGGTGCCCTCAACCTCTACGCCCGGAGGCCCGAAGCTTTTGGCGACGCCGATCGTGAAAGCGCCTACCTGCTCGCCCTGTTCGCCTCGGTCGCCCTCGCCTCGAGGCTGGCCCGCCTGGAGGCAGCCGAGCTCCAGAAGGCCCTCGAGAGCCGTGACGTCATCGGCCAGGCCAAGGGCATCCTCATGGAGCGGGAGAAGATCACCGCCGACGACGCCTTCGACATGCTGCGCCGCGCATCGCAACATCTCAACCGCAAGTTGCGAGACCTCGCCGATGACATCGCCGCCACCGGCGAAGAGCCGCCCGCCCTGCGCTGAGCGACTCTCGCGGCCAGAGCCCTTGGCGGACAGATGACGCAGATGTAGGCTGAGCGCGCTCGAGTAGGGGGCTCGGCTTCGGCCTCCCGCGAGCTCGCCGCCGAGTCTCCGTGGCACCAGAAGGAGGACACGGTGGCGCTGAGTGAACGGTCCTACGAGGACTTCGCCACCCCTGTTCGCTACGACGTCGACGAGGTCATCGTCGAGGTGCGAGGCGAGCTCGACATCGCAACGGCGCCGCTGTTGGCCGATCTGCGCGATCAGCTCATGGCCGAGGGCGCACGCAGGCCGGCGGTGGATCTTGGCGAGACGTCGTTCGTCGACAGCACGGGTCTGGGGACGCTCCTGGCCGCCCACCGGCGGATGCAGGCCCACCGAGGCCGGCTCGTCCTCAAGGCCCTTCGGCCGACGACGCGCCGCCTGCTCCAAGCGACGGCGCTCGACACGACGTTCACCGTGACCTGAGAGCTCCAAAAAAGGGGTTGCCACCGGGCCGTCGCGGCGTTATCTATATCGACAGAAGCACCACGCGGTCATCGACCGAACGAAGCTGGAAGCTCGCCATTGGAGGTGGTTTCCCTGACTGAGTTCGACACGATCGAGCGTTCGCCGCCCGCCCCCTGCGAGGCCGTGGGCTTCAGCTGAGCAAGCCCCGGCGCCGGCGGTGCCGCGCCGCCCCGTGGAACCGAGCCTGATCGGTGAGGCTCCTCCGATCGGCTGCGTCCTCCCGACCTCAGTGCGGTTCGCCGTACCGCCCGCGTCGCGGGCTGGGGACAACTTCATAAGTGACGGAGACCAAGGGGCCCCGGCGGCCCCTTGTGTCATGTCGGCTGCTCGGGACCGTCACACGCGCCGGCGCCGATGTCTCCGCGCAGCTGTCGTCGTACAGCGACACTTGCTGCGCAGAGACGCCGTGGTCACGCGGGCGGCCGGACGCTGAGCCGCGGGACTTCTACGTTGTGGCGTCGACCGTGGCGCGGCCGCTGACCTGCATGCCGCTGCCCTCACCGACAACGACGGCGACCTTGATCCAACCGGGCTGCCGACGGTCGAAGGCCCGATAGGCATCGAGGATGGTGTCGAACGTCTCGTCCTGCGTCACGTTCGGCGCCAGACTCATGCGGCCCGACGCCACGATGTCGATGAGCTTCGGCAGGTACCGACGGTGGTTGCAGTTCCCGGCCTTGATGGTGACGTTCTTGTTCATCGCCTTGCCGACCGGGAACGCCGACATGGTCGGCGGGTAGACGCCCACGACGCCGATGGTGCCCGCCTTGGCGACCGCCTCGACGGCCCAGTCCAACACTTGGTCGGGGGCATCACCGGGCTCCCAGTTGCCACCTGACGGATTCGTCTCGGGCGCCACTTGCTGGCGCAGTCCGTCACCATCACCGCCCCCGGACTGCTCGGCCGCCGGCCCCGAGTGTGGTCGGTTGGCGTCGACACCGACGGCGTCGATCACCCTGTCGACGCCGATCCCGTTGGTGAGGCGGCGGATGGTCTCGATCGGGTCCTCTTCGTCGAAGTTGATCGGCTCCGCGCCCTGCATGCGCGCCAGCTCGAGCCGGGTCGGAAGGTTGTCGATCGCCAGGACCCGACCAGCGCCTTGGAGGAGCGCACTCGCCATGGCGAGCTGACCGACGATGCCGGCACCGAAGACGGCGACCGTGTCGCCGCTGCCGACCTCGGCCAAACGGGCAGCGAACCACGACGTCGGGAAGACGTCGGAGAGCAGAATGGCGTCGTCGTCGCTCATGCCCTCGGGCAGCTTCACCGGGCCGGTATGGGCGAACGGGATGCGCGCGTACTCAGCCTGGAGGCCGTCGAAGGGCCCGGTGGCTTCGGGGCCTCCGAAGAACGCGGTGCCGGCTTGGGGCCCGTTCGGGTTGGCGACGTCGCACTGCGAGTAGTAGCCGGCCCGGCAGTAGGAGCACGCGCCGCAGCCGATTGTCGAGGGCACGACGACGCGGTCTCCGGGTGCGAGGTTGCGGACATCGGACCCGACCTCCTCGACGATCCCGATCGCTTCGTGGCCGAGGATCGTCCCGGGCTTCATCCCCGGGAACGTCCCGCGGATGAGGTGGAGATCGGTCCCGCAGATCGCCGTCGTCGTGACCCTGACGATGGCGTCGGTCGGCGCCTGGATGGTCGGCTCCCGGACCTCCTCGACGCCGATCTGACCGATGCCGCTCATGACAACTGCCTTCATGCACCCTCCTTGTCACAGCGTGGTATGCGCCGCCGTGCTCATCAACACCGACACGTGAGCAACCCCCCCGATGCACGTCGCCTACCCACGCGCACGCCGCTGCTACCTGAGAATGGGCACGGGACTCTGTGGAGGTCAGAGCTTGAACTGGTGGGCGGCGTCGGCCGTGAACTGGTACTTGTCGGCGACGAGGCCGTCGGCGGCCGACGAGTCGGTGCGGAAGATGGTGGCGTCGAGGGGCGGGTGGCGCTCGCCGGGTCGTCCGTACTCGAAGATGCCCGTGAGTTCGTCGAAGTGCAGGCTGCCGAGATCGCTGAGGGCGCTGGAGATCCCGCGGCGGCCGAGGTCACCGGCAGCCGCCGCCTTGTCCAGCAGGTCGGTGACCGCCCATGCCTGGGTGTAGCCCTCGATGAAGGCGGGGTCCGGCGTGGCGTCCGGGGCGTACTTGGCCTTGCGGGCCAGCATGTCGTCCATGCCCGGCACGCCGGATGCACCCCACGCCGGGCCTTCGCCGGCGACGAGCACGTGCGAGGTGACGTAGCCACCGAGGGGCCCGTGCACGAACGACGAGACGTAGCTATGGGAGCCGAGGACCCAGCGGGCGTCCAACTGGGCGGCCTGAGCGGCCTCGAGCACCCGCTGGGCGACCGACGGTGACGCCTCGAGGAAGACGAGGTCGCAGTGCTGTGTCTGCATCGTGCTCACAGCGGAACCAGCGTCGCTGCCGCTGGCGCTGAGCTGGGTCGGCGCCTTGGGCGCGACCGACTCACGGGGCGCGCCGAAGTCGAGCCCCCGCAACATGGCGGCCCCTTCGCTGCCCTCGGCCGCGGGGCAGAGCACCTTGGACCTGGCCTCGAGTGATTCGACCGCGTAGTGCAGTGCGTCGATCGCCTCGACCTCGGTCGGCAGGCCCAGAGGCAGCAGGTGCGGCTCCTCCACCCAGCGCGCCTCGTGCGACGTGGTCGCGCCCACGACGTTGTCGCGGTTGAGCGACGGCAGAAGCGCTTCGGTGGCCGACGAACCGACGATCTGGGCCACGACGGCGTCACGGGCATGTTGGGAGTTGTAGGCACCCGCCGGATCCGTCTTCGACGTGTCGGTCACGTCGGCCACGACCTTGTACCGGCGGGCGATCCCCCCGCCCCCGTTGTTGAAGTAGTCGAACCACGTCTTCGCCCCGTCGGTGAGCCCCTTGGCCTGGTCGCCGTCGGCGCCGCTGCCACCCGAGAAGATCGCGACTCGGATCGTCCGTGCCGCGGGGTCGAAGCCGGGTGCCGCGCTCAGTCGGTGACTGTTCGTGGACGATCCGCCGCATGAGGCCAACGACGCCGCGACGAGCAATCCGACGACACCGACCGCCGCACGCATACGGACCATCTACCCCTCACCGGACGTGCCAACCGACCGGCGCAACGCCCTTGCTCAGTCGAAGGATTCGCTTCAGTCCTGCTTCCGGGCGATGGCGCGGGCGAGCTCCTGCTTGTTCATCTTGGAGCGACCGTCCACGCCGAGCTTCTTCGCCCGCTCGTACAGCTCTTCCTTCGTGTGCCCTTCCACGTCGACACCGCCGGCCGTCTGCTTGTTGGTGCCGCGCCCGCCCTTGGCCTGCTCGTCGGACGGTCCTTTGCCGTCCTTCGGCTCCCAGTGGTCACCGACCTTCTCGAAGCTGTGCTTCAGCGCGCTGTAGGCCGTGCGGTGCGCTCGTTCCTCGCTGTTGTATTCCTCGTGGGCAGAGTCAAGCGCCTTGGCAAACGTGCGCTGTGCCTTCTTGGGCGAACGCTTGATCGTGCCCGGCAGGTCTTCTTTGGATGTCGGCATGAGTCCTCCTCAGAGCGCCTTCCCCATACACATACCCATCCGCCGAACGGCCCCACACAGCGTGTTTGGTGCCCAGAAGAGCGGGAAGAGTGCGGCTGTGAGGAGTGTCACGGCGGTCTTGGCGCTCTGCCTGTTCGCCGTGTGCGCTTCGTGCAGCCACGGCAGCAAGAGGAATGCCCAACCGGCGCCCGGCGTCTCGGTGTTCACGCCGGGGAGCTTCGAGGAGCTGCCGCAGTACCCGCGTAGCACGCCGCTCGAACCGACCCAGAACAGCAACGGCGTGCAGACGCGGAGCTTCAAGGCGGACGGCACCAACCCTGAACAGGTCGTCCGCTGGTACAACGGCCACCTGCCCGGCTGGCAGCCGATCGAGGCCGTGCATGCTGAGGGCGTTGCGTGGGCGGGCGACTGGAAGAACGACGACCGGACGCTGCGGGTGACAGCATCGCCGGCACCCACGCTCGGTGGCCCCGACACCGTGCAGTACAGCCTGAACTACCAGTCGGGCTGACGAGCGGTCTCGACACGCAGCTCCCCGTGCACGTTCTCGGTGCGGATCTCGTTGCCGGCGACGACGAGGTCGACACGCGCCGAGCCCACGCGCAGGCCACGGACGGCCAAGCCGTCCAGCCAGTCGGGTACCGCGGGCGACAGCATCAACCGGCCGCTGGCGGCGTGCGGCTGCAGCCCCAGGACGGCGGACAGCGTGTGGAAGACCGCACCCGCCGACCAGGCCTGGGGGGCACAGGCACCGACGTAGCGCGGCGGGAAGGCGCCGGGCTCGCGCTGCACGCCGGCGAAGACCTCGGGCAGACGTGACCGCTCGAAGTGACGAGCAGCGTCGAAGATGGCGCGGACGATCTGCGACGCCTCGTCGGCGAAGCCGTACGAGTAGCAACCGGCGGCCAGGATGCCGTTGTCGTGCGGCCACACCGAGCCCCGCTGGTAGGAGAACGGGTCGTACGCCGGGTGATCCGCCGACAGCGTGCGGACGCCCCACCCGCTCCACATGTCCGGCGCCATCAGCCGGTCCACGACACGCCGGGCTCGGTCGGCGCTGGCGATCTGCGCCCAGAGCAGCTGGCCGGGGTTTGACGTGACCGACTCGATCGGGCGCTTTTCGCCGTCGAGCCCCAGGTAATAGGTGCCTTCCTCCTCCCACCAGAAGCGCTCCTCGATGGCGCCGGCCAGCTCGTCGGCTTGACGGCGAAGGTGGCGGGCGCCGGCATCGTCGGCGAAGGCTTCCTCGAGCACCTGGGCCCACGCCCGCTTGGCGGCCACGACGTACGCCTGCTGCTCGACGACGGCGATCGGGAGCGGGGCGATCGAGCCGTCGGCGTGGACGATGGCGTCGTCGGCGTCCTTCCACCCCTGGTTGTAGGCGCCCCACTCCTCCGCCCTCGTCCGGTATTCCTGCAGACCGTCGCCGTCGAGGTCGCCGTCGCGGTCGATCCACGTCAGAGCCCGTTCGACGTTCGGCCGGATGCGCTCGAGGAACCGGCGGTCGCCCTGCCACCGCCACAGTTCGCCGGCGGCCCACACGAACAGGGTGGTGGCGCCGTGGTCGCCGTAGTACGGCGTCTGCGGGATGCAGCCGAAATGGGCGAGCTCGCCGTGACGCCACTCGTGCTGAACCTTGCCGGGCTGGAGGTCGTGGGCGTCGTCGTAGCGGTCGCCCTGGGTGCGCGTGAGCGCCTCGACGGCGGCGGCCGAGAACCGATGCGAGAGCGCCATCGTCTGCAGCGCGCACACGAGGGCGTCGCGCCCGAACAGGCTGACGTACCACGGCACGCCGCCCGCCGGTACCCATGCTGCGGCGGCGCCGACGTCGCCGTCGCCCCCGCCTGCGGCCTCGATGTTGTGGCGGTGGAGGCGCAGTCCGCTGAGATCGCTCACGGCCCGTCGGACGACGGCATCATCCATAGTGCTGCCTGTATCGAACATGGCGACCGCGTTCCGCCAGGCCCGCAGGCCGCGGAATGCCTCGCTGCCCGCGCCCGTCAGGTCGTGGCACGGTGAGACCGGGTGCTGGCAATCGCCGTCGAGCCACGGCATCCACAGCAGACAGGTGTGCCAGTGGCCACCAGGCGCCAAGCGGATGCGGAACGACACCGTGCCCGCGCCGTGTTCCGGTACGGAGTCGGCGTCGTGGACCTCGAAACGAACACCACGCTGAAAGTCGGCGTTGTGATAGCCGCACTCGAGCCGTCCACTCTCGGCGGACCACCGCATCTGGCGGCTTCCTCTGGTGATGAAGTTGCCGTTGCGAACGTCCAGCAGGTCGACGAAGTCGCTGTCGAGACAGACCTGCAGGTCGATCTCAATGTCGCGGTCGGCGTGGTTGAACACGTCGTAGTCCTCGTGCACGCCTCGACCGACGACTCGGTCGAGGCGGACGTGGACAGCGTGGGCGGGAACCGTGCCCATGGACGTCGTGAGCTCGCGGTTCAGGAACTCGAAGCGCGCTGAAAAGGCTTCGATGGCCGCCGAGTCCACGAGGATGGGTTCCTCGCCCGAGAGCGTGAGCTTGTAGTCCGAGACCAGCCGCGTATCGGCAACGAAGTAGCCCTGTTTCTCGGTCGCGTGCATGCACGCTTCGGCGTGGCACATGAGGACGTGATCGTCGGCGTGGATCGTCACTCCCGGCGGGCGCACCAGTACGCGTCCGTTCTCAGGCTGCGTCGTCGGCCTCCTGCTGGGAGAAGGCCACTTCGAGCGCGAGTACGAGCTGGTAGAGGAGCGCAGCGGCGAGGCCAGCGGTGAAGTACGCGAGCCACTTCAGCGAGATCGCCTCGGCTGCACCCCAGCCGGCGGCCATGGCAACGGCAACCGAGCCCAGGTGGACGGCGCCCCACGCCAAACGGCGGAGCTCGGTGGACGTCCACGTCGCCATCGGCCCTCCGAACGAGGCCATGACGACCGCGGCCATCGCCACCAGCGCGCCGCCGATGTAGGAGACGGCCCCGCACGTGCCGGGGGTCCCGCGTGCGCTCATGGCCAACGCACCCGTTCCCCAGATCACGAGCGTGAATCCGTAGGCCTTGCTCTCCGAGCTGACGGCGGCGCGCAACGCCGTGCGATATCGCTGCTTCACGGCACGGCGGCGGCCCAATGCCGCAAACATCGGGACACCAGGGCAGGGGCGGGTAGGGCAACGTCCACCGCACCCGCCGTCACTGTCGAGCCTTGAGGTAGAAGTGCAGTCCGATCCACACCCACAACCCGAACAGCATCCAGCGCGTGAGGCGGTTGTGCGTGAAGAAGAGCACGACCTGGGTGAACGTGGGCACGCGGTCGTTGGCCACGGATCCGATGATCTCGAGGGAAACGACCGCGGCGAGCACGACCGACCACGCCACCGTGCCAGCGAAACGGCTCGGCATCTAGGGATGGGAGATGTTGGGGTTGTACCGGATGAGGAAGTGCCATCCCAGCCACAGCCAGCCGGCGAACATCACGTAGCGGCCACCGCGGGGCCGCAGACAGAACCGCAGCAGGTCCCCGACCGTGGGGAAGTCCTCGTGGAACAGCGTGACGATCTCCCAGCCCGCGAACGCGGCGAGCAGGACGCCCCACGCGATGCGCCCGATCACGCTTTCGACTCTCCCCCGCCAGACGGCGGGCGAATCAGCCGCGGCCCGGCCACCGCAGGCGTCGTCGGCTGGGCCGTGCTCATCGCCGTGCTGCTGGGCTGGGAGTTCCTCACGCTGGTGATGGATCCCCGAAGGTTCCCGACGCTCAGCAGTGTGACTGAGTACTTCTGGCACTTCCGTGGTTTCCAGGTGGCCGCCTACGCCCTCTGGGTCTGGCTCGGGTGGGACATCATGTTCGACCGGACCGAAGGACCGGCCCGATGGCTGCGCCGGCCGCTGCACAACACGTGGGGACGGTGGCTCCTCATCGGCGGCATCGTCGCCTTCGGCTGGTGGGCGACGGCGCTTCCGCACACCGTCGTCCGCTGGACGGGGCTCGCCGTTCCCGGCGCCTTCCTCGTCGCCGCCGCCTGGGGCGTCCGACACCGAGCCGACGACCCGTCGGTGTGGTTTGCGCGCAGCCGGCGCTGGGCCCGGCGCAATCTGCTCAAGGATCGTGCGTGACTCGCAAGCAGCCGGGAAGAGTGAGGGCAAGGACACGCAACATGAAAGAAGGAGGACACATGGCTGCTCTCGATGCAGGCACCGTCGGCCCCGGCTGGCGCTTCACGATGGTCCGTTGGGGCGCGGTGTTCGCCGGCGCCGTCGTGGGTCTGGCGTTCATGGCCCTGTTCACCGCCCTGTGGCTCGCACTGGCGAGCGGCGGGGGCTGGGTCGCCGACACGTTCAACTGGTGGATCGGCGGGACCGCCATCGCCGCCACGTTCGTCGGCGGACTGCTGGCAGGGTGGCTGTCCGGCGCTCGCGGGTTCTTCTCCGGCCTGATGAACTCGCTCACCGTCTGGGGCGTCCTGCTCCTCGTGGCACTGGCCATCGGCCTCCCCGGGTTGTTCGGCGCCTACTCGACCACAGCTCAGACGACGAACCCGTCGGTCGCCGGTTCGGTGACGATCGTGCACTTCTCGAGCGGCGTCCTGTGGACGTGGTTCTGGTCGATCCTGATCGGCCTGGGCGCGGCGACGCTCGGCGGCGTCATCGGTGGTGTCGTCCCCCAGCCGCTGGCGGCGAGCGCCGAGGGGTTGGGCGTCGAGGAGGCGACGTCGATCCGAGACCGTCGCGTGCCGCGGGCCGGCTGACCGGGTCCGACAGGGGCGGGGAGGCCGGTCAGCGCCGACCGGCCTCCCCCGGCCACTACTGGTTGATTTCCGCGCAGGTGGGTAAGCCCCCAGCAGAGCCATCGAACGGGAGAGACGCGTATGCCCAAGGTCGCCGACTACGTACTTCAGCGCCTCACGCAGTGGGGAATCCACCGCATCTACGGCTACCCCGGCGACGGCATCAACGGGTTCCTGGGCGCTCTCGACCGGGCGGAGGGAGACCCTGAGCTCATCCAGCCTCGGCACGAGGAGATGGGCGCCTTCATGGCCGTCGGCCACGCCAAGTTCACGGGCGAGGTCGGGTGCACGATGGCCACCTCGGGACCCGGTGCCATCCACCTGCTGAACGGGTTGTACGACGCCAAGATGGACCACCAGCCGGTGGTCGCCATCGTCGGTCAGCAGAAGCGCTTCTCGATCGGCGCCCACTACCAGCAGGAGGTCGACCTCCCGAACCTGTTCAAGGACGTCTCCGACTACGTGCAGGTGTGCATGGCGCCGTCGCAGGCCCGCACGCTCGTCGACCGCGCCCTCAAGACCGCGCTCACGGAGCGGGGCGTGGCCACGCTGATCTTCCCGGAGGACGTCCAGGAGTCCGAGCACGAGGACCCGCCGCGCGAGCACGGCGCCGTGTACTCGAGCGTCGGCTGGGTGAAGCCGCGCATCATCCCCCCCGACAGCGAGCTCGACAAGGCGGCCGAGATCCTCAACCGGGGCCAGAAGGTCGCCATGCTCATCGGCCAGGGAGCGGCCGAGGCCGAGGACGAGGTGATCGAAGCCGCCGAGCTGTTGGGCGCCGGGGTGGCCAAGGCCCTGCTCGGGCGCGACGTCCTGCCCGACGACCTGCCGTTCGTGACCGGCCCCATCGGACTGCTCGGCTCGCGCCCGAGCTACGAGATGATGAAGGACTGCGACACCTTGTTCTTCATCGGCACGAGCTTCCCGTACGCCGAGTGGCTGCCGCCCGAAGGCCAAGCCAGGGGTGTCGAAATCGACATCGACGGACGGATGATCGGCATCCGCTACCCGATGGACGCCCACCTGATCGGCGACTCCAAGGAGACCCTGCGCGAGCTGATCCCTCGCCTCCGGCGCAAGCAGGACCGCTCGTGGCGGGAGAAGCTCGAGCTCGAGATAGTGAACTGGTGGCAGATCATGGAGGACCGGGCGCTCATGGAGGCCGACCCCATGAATCCCCAGCGAGTGGCGGCCGAGCTGTCCGATCGCCTCCCCGACAACTGCATCCTGACCGCCGACTCGGGCTCGGCCACGACCTGGTGGGCGCGGCACATCAAGCTGCGCCAAGGGATGAAGGCCTCGCTGTCAGGGAACCTCGCCACCATGGGTCCGGGCGTGCCGTACGCGATCGGCGCCAAGTTCGCCTTCCCCGACCGCCCCGTGATCGCGATGGTCGGCGACGGCGCCTTCCAGATGAACGGCATGAACGAGATGATCACCGTCAAGCGCTACTGGGAACGGTGGTCGAACCCCACGCTGATCTTTTGCATCTTCAACAACCAGGATCTCAACCAGGTCACGTGGGAGCAGCGGGCCATGGCCGGCGACCCCAAGTTCATGGGCAGCCAGTTCATCCCAGAGATTCCCTATGCCAAGTACGCCGAATTGGCCGGGCTGAAGGGCATCCGCTGCGACAACGGTGACCTCATGGGCGGGGCGTGGGACGAGGCCCTGCGGGCCGACCGTCCGGTCGTCCTCGAGGTCGTCGTCGACCAGGAGATCCCCCCGCTCCCGCCCCACATCAAGACCACCGAGGCCAAGAAGATGGCCAAGGCCATGGCCAAAGGCGACCCCGAGCGCGTCGGTGTCATGGAGAGCGCCCTCAAGCAGAAATGGTACGAGTTCAAGGAGGCGCTCACCGGCGGTGACTGAGGCGCAGGTCACCAAGGTCGAGGTATCGGCCTACGAGGTCCCCACCGACGAACCAGAATCCGACGGCACCCTCGAGTGGGACTCGACGACGATCGTCGTCGTCGAGGTTCACGCCGGTGACGCCGTGGGCTTGGGCTACAGCTACGGCGACGTCTCCGTCGCTCGCTTCGTCGAGAGCATGCTCTCCTCGGTCGTCGAAGGACGAGACGTCGCCGACATCTCGGCCGTGTGGTTGGACATGGGCGCCCAGATCCGCAACGCCGGCCGCCCCGGCGTCGGGATGATGGCGATCTCGGCGGTGGACACGGCGCTGTGGGACCTCAAGGCGCGGCTGCGCGGCGTGCCCCTCGTCGACCTTTTGAACGCCGCCCACGACGCCGTGCCCGTCTACGGCAGCGGCGGGTTCACCAGCTATTCGCTCGAGCACATCGCCGACCAGCTCGGCGGATGGGTCGCCCAAGGCATCCCCCGGGTCAAGATGAAGACGTCGCGCCATCCGGACCAGGACCCGGCCCGCCTCGACGCCGCCCGCAAGGCAATCGGCGACGACACCGAGCTCTTCGTCGACGCCAACGGGGCCCTGACGCGCAAGGCGGCCCTGGAGTGGGCCCACCGATTCCGGGCCGAGTGGGGCGTGCGTTGGTTCGAGGAGCCGGTGAGCTCGGCCGACCTCGAGGGCCTCCGGCTCCTGCGCGACCGCGGCCCGGGCGGCCTCGACATCGCCGCCGGCGAATACGGCTTCGTCCTCGCCGATTTCCGCAATCTGCTCGTGGCCGGAGCCGTCGACTGCCTCCAGGCCGACGTGACCCGCTGCGGCGGCGTCACGGGCGTGCTGCAGGTCGGCGGTCTGGCCGCCGGCCACCAGATCGACGTGTCGGGCCACTGCGCGCCGAACCTCTCGGCTCACGCCCTGTGCGGCGTGCTCCGGCTCCGGCACCTCGAATACTTCCACGACCACGTCCGCCTCGAGCAGCTGCTCTTCGACGGGACGCTGTCGCCCGACGGCGGGTGCCTGCGCCCCGACCGGTCGCGACCGGGCCACGGGCTCACTTTCAAGCGGGCCGACGCCGAACGGTACCGAGTCCAGTGAGGGCTGAAGGAAGGAAGCGATGACGACCGACCAGATGGTGGTGCCCGCCAAGGCAGGAGACGCCCGCTTCGCTACGGGCATGGCCGGATCCGTGTCCATCGACGTGCGATCCCTGGAGCGGCAGCTCCAGGACACCGTCGAAGGTGAAGTCCGCTTCGACACCGCCAGCCGGGCGCTGTACGCCACCGACGCGTCGAACTTCCGCCAGCCGCCGATCGGCGTCGTGATCCCGAAGACGATCGACGACGTGATCGCCACCCACGCCGCCTGCCACGCCCACCAGGCGCCGATCCTGGCCCGGGGCTGCGGGACGAGCCTGTCGGGAGAGACCGTCAACTACGCGGTGGTCATGGACTTCTCGAAGTACCTGCACGGCATCGGCGAGACCGACGTCGACCGCCGGACCGTGCACGTCCAGCCCGGTGCCATCAACGAGAAGGTCAACCTGGCGACCGGCCCCCACGGTCTGCTCTTCGGGCCCGACCCGTCGACGCACAAGTACTGCACGATCGGCGGCAACGTCGGTAACAACTCCTGCGGCATCCACTCCATCCAGGCCCGCTTCTACGGCGACGGCAGCCGCACGTCGGACAACGTCGCCGAGCTCGACGTGCTGACCTACGACGGCGTCCGCCTGCGTGTGGGCCCCACGCCCGAGGACGAGATCGACCGCATCGTCGCCGAAGGCGGGCGCCGGGGCCAGATCTACCGGGACCTGCGCGAGCTGCGGGACAAGTACGCGCCGTTGATCCGCGAGCGCTTCCACCCGATCCCCCGCCGGGTGTCGGGCTACAACCTCGACGAGCTTCTTCCCGAGCGAGGTTTCAACCTGGCCGCCGCCCTGACCGGCACCGAGGGAACGTGCGTGACCGTGCTCGGCGCCACCCTCAAGCTCATCGACAAGCCGAAGGCCCGGAGTCTCCTCGTCATCGGCTACGGGGACATCTTCCAGGTCGGCCGCCATCTCAGCGAGATCCTCGAGTTCCGCCCCATCGGCTGCGAAGCCATCGACCATCGCTTGTTCGAGAACGAGATGCAGCTGCAGCTGCACGCCAAGGACCTGTCGATGATGCCCGAGGGCAGTGCGTGGGTGCTCGTGGAGTTCGGCGGTGACTCCAAGTCCGACACCGACGCCATGGCCCGCGACCTCATCGCCCGCTTGCAGAAGGACGACGACCCGCCCGCCGGCACGTCGCTCTTCGACGACGAGGACCAGGAGACCAAGCTGTGGCGGGTGCGTGAGGGTGGCCTCGGAGCGACGGCGTTCCCGCCCGACGGCAAGGACCACTGGCCTGGTTGGGAGGACTCCGCCGTCCCGCCCGAACGGGTCGCCGACTACCTCGAGGACCTCCGGGGGCTGTACGACAAGTACGACTACCAGGGCGCCATGTACGGCCACCTCGGCGACGGCTGCATCCACTCGCGGATCTCGTTCGACCTGCGCACGCCGGATGGCCTTGCCACGTATCGCTCGTTCATGGAGGAGGCGGCCGACCTCGTCGTGAGCTACGGCGGCTCGCTGTCCGGCGAGCACGGTGACGGCCAGCAGCGGGCCGAGCTGCTGCCCAAGATGTACGGCCAGGAGCTGATCGAGGCCTTCCGCGAGTTCAAGCGCATCTGGGATCCCGACTGGAAGATGAACCCGGGCAAGGTCGTCGACCCGTACCGGTTGGACGAGGACCTCAAGCTGGGCGCCGACTACAACCCCTGGCGCCCCAACGTGAAGTTCGCCTATCCCGAGGACAAGGGTGACTTCGCGCATGCCGCACTGCGCTGCGTCGGCGTGGGCAAGTGCCGCCAGCCCGACGGGGTCGACGTGATGTGCCCCAGCTTCATGGCCCTGCGCGAGGAGAAGCACACCACCCGGGGCCGAGCCCGGCTGTTCTTCGAGATGCTCGAGGGCGACGTCATCACGGACGGCTGGCGCAGCCAGGAGGTCAAGGAGGCGCTCGACCTCTGCCTGGCGTGCAAGGGCTGCACCAACGACTGCCCGGTGAACGTCGACATGCCGACGTACAAGGCCGAGTTCCTGCACCACCACTGGAAGGGCCGCCTGCGCCCCCGCTACGCGTACACGTTCGGCCTCATCGACCAGGCGGCTCGGGTGGCGGCGATGGCGCCGCAGGCGGTGAACCTCCTCGGACATCTCCCACCCTTCGCCCAGGCCCTGAAGTTCGTGGCCGGGGCCACCCAGAAGCGGCCCATGCCGTCCTTCGCGCCGCAGACCCTGCAGGCGTGGTTCACCGAGCGCGGCGAGCGCAACGAAGGCGGCCCGCGCGTCGTCGTGTGGCCCGACACGTTCAACAACTACATGCACGCCGGGGTCGGCGTCGCCGCCGTGGAGGCCATCGAAGCAGCGGGCTGGCACGTGGTGATGCCGCGCGGCCACGTGTGCTGCGGCCGGCCCCTCTACGACTACGGATTCCTGAACATCGCCGAGCGCTACCTGCGCAAGGCGCTCGACGTGCTGCGCGACGAGATCCGGGCCGGCACGCCCGTCGTCGGCATCGAACCCAGCTGCCTGGCGGTGTTCAAGGACGAGCTCACCAAGCTGTTCCCACACGACGACGACGCCAAGCGCCTGGCCCAGCAGTCGTACCACTTTCCCGACTTCTTCAGTCACTTCCACATCGACCCGCCCAAGCTCGAAGGGCACGCCGTCGTCTGGGGCCACTGCCACCACAAGGCGACCGGCGGCATGGATGGTGAGCTGCAGCTGCTCGAACAGATGGGGCTGCAGATCGAGAACGTGAAAGCCGGGTGTTGCGGGCTGGCGGGCTCGTGGGGATTCGAAGAGGGCCACCACGAGCTGTCGATGCAGATCGCCGAGGAAGGACTGCTCCCCAAGGTCCGCGACGCCGCCCCTCACACCGTCATCGTGGCCGACGGCTTCTCGTGCAAGACGCAGATCGAAGAGGGATCGAGCCGCAAGGCGCTCCACGTCGCTGAGGTGCTCAACCTGGCCCGCCGGCACGGCCCCGACGCCCTCCGGCACGCTCACGCCGACCAGTACGCGAACAAGCCACCACGGCCCGGCAATCGGCTGCGCCGGCGAACGGCGGCACTGGCGGGCGGCGGCTCGGTGGCCGCTCTGGCGGTTATCGGAGCTGCATCCCGACGACGACGACGGTCGTGAGGGGCACCCGGCGCACCAACATTCCGGTTGAGCGTTTTCCCCGGGGGGTAGCGGTGAACAGTGGCTGGTGCAACGCCGAGCGCGGCCGACGAGCTGTGCCACGAGGCGGTGATCTACGGCTCAGAGGCGGAGTTGCTCGACCGCCTCCTGCCGTTCGTCGAGGACGGTCTGCGCGACGACGAGCCCGTCTACGTCGTCGCCCGCCGACAGACGCTCGACCTGCTCCGGGCCGCCGCCGGGCGCGACTTCGACAGGGTGGCAGGGGTGACGCCCTCGGAGCGTTGGTGGCGGGGCGGCCCCGTCACCCTCCAGGCCTACGACGAGGGCATACGCCAACTGCTCGCAGACGGCGCCCGGCGGGTCCGTGTGGTCGGCGAACCGGTATGGCTTGCCGACGGCCGGCGCGGCCGCCAGTGGCGCCGATACGAGGCTGTCGCCAACCTGCACTTCGCGGGACTCCCGGTCGACATTCTCTGTCTCCACGACGCGCGCACGCTCGGAGACGACATCCTGGCCGACGTGGCCCGGACCCACCCGTTTGTGACAGCCGACGGCGACACCGGGGAGAGCGACGCGTTCGTCGACCCCCGCGCGTTCGTCATGGGCATTGAAGACGAGACCGTTGGCACGCAGCGTTCGTCCGACATCGAAGAGCACACCGTCGGATCTGACGTCGAGTCGGCCAAGTCTCGGTTCCGCTCCCGAGCGGTCGACGCGGGCCTGGCCGAACGGGTCGACGACCTCGAACTGGCCTTCGGCGAACTGCTGGCCAACGCGACCAGCCACGGGCGACCGCCGGTGACTGTCCGCTACTGCACACCGACACCGGCACGCGGCCTGGTGTCCGAGGTCTGCGACTCCGGGCCCGGCATCACCGATCCCCTCGCGGGCTACGCCCCCTGGAACTCCGACCACCCGGGCGGTCGAGGCCTCTGGCTCGCCCGTCAGTTCGCCGACGACCTGGTGGCCCGGAACACCGGATCGGGCACGGTGGTCACCATGGTTGCGCTGGCCGCGGCGGACGCCGCCGACTGACTACGGCAGCTCTCCTGCGACGTCGATGGGCCAGCGGAAGTCGGTCGTCGCCGCCGCCGTGAGAACGGCGACGGGGATGAACAACGAGGCGAAGTGCCACCGGGCCTGCAGATAGCCACCCAGGAGGGCGCCGCCGATGTAGGCGCACCAGATGCCCGCGATGAGGCGTACACGGCGCGCCGAAGGGTCTCCTGAATGCAGCGCTCGCTCCGCCTCGAGCGACGCCTCCTCTCTGCCACCGCTCCGGACACGGAGCACGACACCGGCCACTTCGTTGGCGAACTCCGTCAGCATTCCTGAGACGTAGGTCGTCCGCACCGTCCGGCCGCTCACCCGCTGCAGAGCCGACGTCTGCAGGCCCATCGCCACCACGGCCAGTGCGGCGAGCGGGTAATAGACGTCGGCAGGGGCCTGCGGCAGCACGCCCCGGACGGCTGCCTGTCCGCCGAGGGCGGCGAGCAGCACCAGTAGCACCGCCTCGATGGTGAGGAGGACGGCGGAGGGCGAACGCCACCCGGCGCGCGACCCGAGCTCCATGAGGAGCGCTCCGGCTGCGATGCTCACCACGAAGACTCCGATGGCGAAGCCACTCGGTGCGGCACGCGTCCACAGCCCGTGCCCGCCGTAAGCGCCCAGGCGCGCCGAGTTGCCGCTCATGTGGGCGGTGAAGAGGTCGAGGGCCAAGAAGCCCACGGCGTCCACGTACCCGGCCACGCCCGCCAGGATCACGGCGAAGAAGCGCCGCTGGCTGGGCCGCTGCTCGCTTTCGCGTTGTGCCATCGGCTGATGCCTACCCGGCACCGCCAGCCGCCGGAGCCCCCGGCTCGGCGCCTGAAACGAGATTCGCGCGTCTCATCGGCCCCGCACCCGGGTAACACACGGTCAGCGATGCCCGTTCTACGCGCGGCCCGAGGATGAGCGCGCCGACGACGCGCTGGGTGGCGACGGACGTCGGCGACGACCGCAACCCGGAACTGCCCGCCGAGATCAGCGACGCCGCCAACGAGCTGCGGCGGTCGATCGAGGGCGAGGTGCGGTTCTCCAGCGGCGACCGCGCCCTCTACGCCTTCGACGCCTCGATCTTTCGCCAGGTGCCGCTCGGGGTCGTCGTCCCCCGTCACGCCGAGGACGTCGCCGCCGCGCTCGACGTCTGTCGCCGTTACGGCCTGCCGGTCGTGCCGAGAGGATGCGGCACCGCCCTCGCCGGCCAGAGCGTGAACGCCGCTGTCGTCTTCGACTTCTCGAAATACATGAACTCGCTGCTCGAGCTCGACCCGGCGACCCGCAGGGCGAGAGTGCAGCCCGGGCTCATCTGCGACGAGCTGCGGGACGCGGCCGAGGAGCACCAGCTCACGTTCGGCCCCGATCCGGCGACCCACGACCACGCCACGCTCGGCGGGATGGTCGGCAACAACTCCTGTGGAACGCACTCGATCATGGCGGGCAAGACCGTCGACAACATCGAGGAGCTGGAGGTCGTCACCTACGACGGTGTGCGCATGCGCGTCGGGCCCACCAGCGACGAGCAGCTGGACCGCATCGTCGCCGAAGGAGGCAGGCGGGGCGCCATCTATGCCGGACTCCGCCACATACGCGACACCTATGCCGGCGACATTCGGTCCGGCTTCCCCGACATTCCCCGGCGCGTCTCCGGCTACAACCTCGACGAGCTTCTTCCCGAG
>CADDZP010000016.1 GCA_902812475.1 Actinomycetota bacterium
CACTCGCGGCCTGAGACGATCGGTCACCGAACACAACGCTGAGCTCGCCGCGTCTGCGCGCCAGCTGCACCGTCGTCGGCGGGAACCTGACCGCTCTCACGTGATTGCTCAGCTGCCGTTGACACACCCCGTGACTGCGCCGTCGCCCAGCGCGTGCTTGCAAAATCGCGCAGCGCGCAAAGGTATGTGGTCAAGGCACTAGCTCGCCGTTCGGCGGGGCGAGCTTGGCAACACCGCGAGAACGGTTCTTCAGTCGACGTCGGGCGCCGGGAGATAGGTGGCCTTGGTGACGCGGCCGGTGTCGTCCTGCTCGAGTTCCCACGTCGAACCCTTGGGGTACTCCGGATTCCCCGGGAGCTTCACCCCGTCGAGCTCGGCGACGGCGTCGAGCGCGGCTGGGACGATGTCGCCGTGGGTGCACCACACGACCGTCGAGCCGGCCGCCTCCCGCAGGAGCCGCAGAACATCCTCCACCGACGCACCCTCGGCGAGCTCGGGGCGTTCCGCCACCTCGACCGAGAGCTTCTCTGCCAGAGGCTCGACGGTCTGCATGCAACGGACGTACGGGCTCGACAGGATCCGGTCCACTGGATACCGCGCCAAGATGTCGACCAGCCCGTCGGCCTGGCGCATCCCCTTGTTCGAAAGAGGGCGCTCGATGTCGGGGCCATCCCAGTGCTTGCGGCTCCCGGCGCGGCCGTGACGCACCAACAGGACGCTCACAGGCCGTCAGCTTCGCGCGGCGAAGGCGTCGAGCACGGCCCGATCCCTGGGGTAGGTCAGGGCCGCCTTTGCGTCCTCGACCCCCAGCCAGCGCGCCTCGTCCACTTCCTTGTTCGCAGCGAACGTCCCACCCGTGACATCCATCACCCAGTAGCGCACGTGCTTGGGGCGGCCGTAGCGATCGGCGTACTCGGTCGACGGGAGCTCAGACCCGATCGACACACGCAGCCCCGTCTCCTCCTCGACCTCACGCACGGCCGCGTCCTCGGCCGTCTCGCCCTCGTCGAGCTTGCCCTTGGGAAGGGTCCAGTCGTCGTACTTCGGGCGGTGGACGAGGAGCACCTCGAGGTCACCACTCCTCGTCCGCCGCGACACGACGCCGCCGGCGGCGAGGACAACGTCTTCGTTCAGCCGAGCCACCTGTGCAGGCTCTTCCTCGATGCCTTCTTCCACGCCTTGACCCACACCCGCTCGAGGTCAGCCGCTTCGCGCATCTGCAGAGCGATGAGCTCGCCGGCCGCCAGCACCTGGGCGGTGTTGAGGTCCGGCGTCGCCTCCCGCAGCCAGGCGTCGGCCACGTAGGCGTCGTGGTGGTCGCCGAGGACGCTCTGCACCTTCGCCACCGCCGACGCCAGGCGGGACGCGTCCTTCCCGATCGCTGGGGCAACGGCCTCGCACGCGTAGCGACAGCGCTTGGCCCGGATGCGCACTTGGTGCAGCTCCTCGGGCCGCGGTGGCGCGCTGAGAGCGTCGACGGCGCGTTCCAAGTGCTTCCACGTCGGCGCCACCAGGACGGGCAGCACGTCGGTCGCGCGCTGATTGCAGTCACCGACGAGAGGTGGGCCCTGTGCGAAGTGCACGAGCCCGTCGATGAGGCCGACGTAGCGGTCGGTGCGGAACCCGTCGCGCAGCGCCACACGCGCCCGATCGCGCTGGTCTGCCAGGCGGCCCAGGATGCCGGCCACGGCCATGGCATCGCGCTCGGGCAGACGGTCAGCGTCACCGCGGAGCCGTGCGAGCAGCACGTCGGCGTCTCGGGCCGCCCCCAACAGGTCGGCCGCCCACTCGAGCTCGTCACGAAGCGGAGCGGCCCGCTCCTGGTCGAGCAACGACTTGAACGCCCGCATGTCCGAGCGCAGGCGGCGAGTGGCGACGCGTCCCTGGTGGACGTCTTCGGGGTCGTCGCCGACGCGCACGCCGGGGTCATGGCGCAGCAGGCGGGTGACACCCTCCGTCAGCGCGGCGCGCACCACGTCGCCGGCCGACGACCGCCGGTGCACCTTGACGGGTACGAGCTCGGGGGATGCGAGCGCCGGAGACCCGAGACAACGTGCGAGGTCGACGTCGGGCGCAGCGAGGTTCACCTCGCGCTCGACGGCCTGCTTCATGTCTCGATGGCGGCGTCGCGCCGGCGCCTAGAGCGCTCGACGGCGAGCTCCTGCAACCGCTTGTGCGTGTTGACGCCGTCGACCGTCGGCACCTTCGTCCACACGCCGTCGGCGCCCAGTTCCCACGCCAACGTGTCGTCCTCGCGGTTGATGTCGAGGATGCCCTGCAGGCGGTCGATGAGCTGCTCGTCGGTCACGGGCGCCAGCGCCTCGACACGACGGTCGAGGTTCCGCGGCATGAGGTCGGCCGACCCGATGTAGTACTTCCGGCGCCGGCGCTTGCCGAAGCCGTAGATACGGGAGTGCTCGAGGTAGCGCCCGACGATCGAACGGACGGTGACGTTGTCGGACAGGCCCGGCACCTGTGGCCGCAGACAACAGATGCTGCGGACGATCAGGTCGATCTCGGCACCCGCCTGCGACGCCCCGTACAGCGCGTCGATGATCTCCTGGTCCACCAGGTTGTTCATCTTCATCACGATGCGGCCGTCAGCGCTCGTCTGCTCCTCGATCAGACGCAGGATCTCGTCGCGGAGCTTGAGAGGGGCGACGAGCAGCTTGCGGTAGTCGGTCTTGCGGCTGTAACCGGTGAGGTAGTTGAACAGCTCGGTGAGATCCTCGCCGAGCGGCGGGTCACACGAGAGCAGGCCGACGTCTTCGTAGAGGCGGGCCGTCTTGGAGTTGTAGTTGCCGGTGCCGACGTGGCAGTAGCGGCGGACGATGCCGCCTTCTTCGCGCACCACGAGGGCGGTCTTGGCGTGGGTCTTGAGCCCGACCAGTCCGTACACGACGTGCACGCCGGCCTGCTCCAGGGCCTTGGCCCACTCGATGTTGGCCTGCTCGTCGAAGCGGGCCTTGAGCTCGACGAGGGCGACCACCTGCTTGCCCTGCTCGGCAGCCTTGATCAGCGCCCGCACGATGGGGCTGTCGCCCGACGTGCGGTACAGCGTCTGCTTGATGGCGAGCACCTGCGGGTCGACGGCCGCCTGCTCGATGAACTCCTCGACCGACGTGGCGAAGCTGTCGTAGGGATGATGGACGAGCACCTCGCCCTCACGTATGACCGTGAAGATGGCGGGCCCGTTCGTGTCTTCTCCAGCACTCAACCGGGCCTGCGTGATCGGCACCCAGGCCTCGTCCTTCAGCTCGGGGCGAGGCAGCTCGTAGACGGCCCACAGCCCGCCGAGCTCGAGAGGGCCTTCGACCTTGTACACGTCCTCGGGCCCCAGGTCGAGCTCGCGCTGCAGCAGCTCGCACACCTCGTCGCTCGTCGCCACGTCCACCTCGAGGCGGACGGCGCGTCCGAAACGGCGGCGCCGCAGTTCGAGCTCGATGGCGGCCAAGAGGTCGTCGGTCTCCTCCTCCTCCAGCGTGAGGTCGGCGTTGCGGGTGACGCGGAAGGGGGCGAACGACTCGACATCCATCCCCGGGAACAGCACGTGGAGATGTGCGGCGATGACCTGCTCGAGGGGCACGAAGCGCTCGCCGTCGGGCATGACGACGAAGCGCGAGAGCAGCGGCGGCACCTTCACGCGGGCGAATCGACGCTCGCCGTTCACCGGGTCGCGGACGAACACGGCCAGGTTCAGCGAGAGGTTGGAGATGTACGGGAACGGATGCCCGGGGTCGACGGCGAGCGGCGTGAGGACCGGGTAGATGCTCCTCTCGAACACGTCGACGAGGTATTCGCGGTCTTCGTCGTCGAGCCCGTCCCAGTCCGAGAACACGATGCCGCGCTCGCCCAGCGCAGGGGCCAGCGACTTCAAGAAGACCTGCACCTGGCGCTCGACCAGAGCCTCGGTCTGCACCCGGATCGCCTTCAGCTGCTCGGCCGGGCTGTCGCCGTCGCGCGGTGCGCCGAGGCCGGCGGCGGCCTGGTCCTTCAGACCGGCGACGCGGACCTGGAAGAACTCGTCGAGGTTCTCGGCGAAGATGGCGAGGAACTTGGCTCGCTCGAGCAGCGGCAGGCCCTCGTCCTCGGCCAGCGCGAGGACACGGGCGTTGAAGTCGAGCCAGGACAGCTCCCGGTTGAGGTAGCGCCGGTCCTCCCTGGCGCTGACGGCGCGAAGCCGACTGGCTGCGTCCTCGCCCTCGACGGTGTCTTCATCGAGGTGGGTGGCCACTCGCTCACCCTACCGCCGGGCCGATACCCGCGGATCAGGTGGATGAGGCCGATTCGGCCGCCATCAGCGCCGCACCGATCGCTCCCGACTGGTCGCCGAGGCTCGCCGGTACGACGCGCGTCGGCGACGACTGGTTGAACATCTGGTCTCGCGTCGCCTGCTCGATGCGTCCCACGAAGGTGGGCCCGAAGCGGTCGGTCAGCCCGCCCCCGACGACGACGGTGTCGAGGTCGAGGAGGGTGACGGCATCGGCGACTGCCGTGCCCAGCGCGGACACGGCGCTGTCGATGAGCTCAACGGCCACGGGGTCACGCGCCTCGAGCGCCTTCGCCCACACGCTGGACGTCATCCGCCCCTCCCCCGCCAGCTCGACCAGCCTGTTGGTCCGGCCGGCCGCAGCGCGCGCCCGTGCCTCGCGCTCCATCGACGCCCGGCCGGCATACGCCTCGACGTGGCCTTCGTGCCCACAGCCGCACAGACGGCCGTGCGGCACGGCGACGATGTGGCCGATCTCCCCGGCGTAGCCCGTCCGACCCCGGCGGAGGTGGCCGTCGAAGATGAGGCCGCCGCCGACGCCGGTTCCGACCCACACCCCGAGCAGGTCGACGGCACCCTTCCCGGCGCCCCGTTTGTGCTCGGCGAGCGTGCCCACGTTGGCGTCGTTGTCGACGTAGACCGGAAGGCCGCCGAGGGCCTTGCTCAGAAGGGGGCCGAGTGCGAAGTCGCGCAGGCCACCCGCCAGGTTCGGCGCCTGGCCCACGACGCCCGCCGCGTGGTCGACGGGGCCAGGCGCGCCCACGCCGACGCCTTTGATCCCGTCGATGCCGCCGAGGTCGTCGATGACGCCGGCGATGGTCGCCACGACGGCATCAGGCCCTCCCTCGGTGGGCGTCTTGCGCTTGGCGTCCGTCTTGATCTTGTCCGCGTGGTGGACGACGCCGTAGACCTTGGTGCCCCCCAGGTCGATCCCGATCCACGTCACGGGATCGACGATAAGTCAGGCAGCGGAACTGGCCTGTGCCCGAAGGCGCTCCCGAGCGACACGCTTGGTCAGCACCGCCAGATAGGTGTCGATGCGGGCGTTCTGCGACAGCTCGCCGAACGACCCGGCGACCAGTTGCTCGATGGTGTCGACCGGCATGCCGTCGAAATCGGCCGCCAGCTCCCGCACGATCTGCTCCAAGTGAGCGTGCGCGTCGGTTGCCGCCACGTCAGCCATCTCCGCCCTGCGCCCTCCTTGTCCGAGTGACACTGCCCCTGCCTCGGAAGTTAGGGGCGGACACGGCGCGAAGCAAGCATCTACACCCTCGTTCACCGACTGTTCATGCTCGGACATGAGCAAGGACGACCTGATCAGGGCCCTCGGCACGTCCCAGCCCCGGCTACGGCGCCACCACGAGCTCGAACTCGTCGAGGCCCCGGAGGTTGATGCGACCGTTCCACGTCGGGCCGCTCACTGGCTCGATCGTCCGGAAGCGGCGGACCAGCGAGCCGATCGCGACCTGAGCCTCGAGGCGAGCGAGGGCGGCGCCGAGGCAGTAGTGCGCCCCGCCGCCAAAGGACAGGTGCTCTTTGGCGTTGGGGCGGCCGATGTCGACCTGGTCGGCCGTCGGACCGAAGTGCGTCTCGTCGCGGTTGGACGAGGCCAGGCCGCACACGACGAAGACTCCCTTGGGGATCGTCTTGGCGCCGACCTCGACGTCGGTCAGCGTGACCCGCCTCGTCATCTGCACCGGCGCGTCGTAGCGCAGCAGCTCCTCGACGGCGCTGGCGTCGAGGGACGGGTCGTCGCGCAGGCGGGCCAGCTGATCGCGATGGTGCAGCAGAGCGAGCGTCCCGTTGCCGATCAGGTTGACCGTCGTCTCGTGGCCGGCGATGTAGAGCAGCATCACCTGCTCGAGGAGCTCCTCGTCGGAGAGCACGTCACCGTGCTCCTCGGCAGCGAGCAGGGCCGACAGCAAGTCGTCCGCCGGGTTGGCTCGCTTCCACGTGATGACGTCGAGGACCAAGGCGCGCATGTGCTCGCCCGCCTCGGCGATGGCGCGCAGGACGTCGGGATCGACGACCGGCTCGAGGGTCCGCACCAGCGTGCCCGACCAGTCGCGGAGCTTGTCGCTGTCGGTCGGCGGCATCCCCATCATCTCGGAGATGACGGCGAACGGCAGCGGGAAGGCGTAGTCGCCGATGAGGTCCATCCGGCCGCCGCCGGCGGCCCGGTCCAGCGCCTCGTCCACGAGCTGTTGCACGCGAGGGCGCAGGCCCTCGATGCGACGGGGCGTGAACGCCTTCGACACCAGCTTGCGCAGCCGGGTGTGGTCGGGCGGGTCACGGTTCAGCATCGCCCGCGTGCCCATCTCCCGGTCCCGGTCCTCGCCGAGCACCTCGTCGACGAATTGGTCGAGCATCGTCGGCGCCGCATTCGCGTCCTCGACGCTGAGCGAGGGGTCGCGCAGGAAACGGAGCACGTCGTCGTAGCGGAACAGCACCCAGATGCCGAGCGGGTTCTCGTGCACCGGATCGTGCCCACGCATCGCCGCGTACTGTGGGTACGGATCCTCGGCGAACCCCGGCTCGAACGGGTTGTACGTCACCGCCGCCGCATCGGTCATCGCGCCACCTCCGTCACCCTCTTGTAACCCGGCCGCAGCGGCCGTGTCCATGTGACAGCGGTCTCAGACGAGGCGCTCCGGCGGCTGGGCCACGAACCACACGATGCGTCCGACGTCGATGAACTGCTGCTCGTCGGCAGCGACCTTCTCGGCGTAGGCCGGGTCGTTGAGGAAGGCCGTGAAGGCATCCTCGGACTCGAAGCGCTGGATGGCGACACCGTCCCACTCGTCCCCGGAGCCCATGGCGTCGGGAAGGCGGTGGAACTGCTCATAGCCGAGCAGGTGCTTGCCGAGCGTCTCGACGACGAGCGGCCCGTGGCGCTCGCGCCAGTGACGGTGGAAGTCCTCCTTGGAGACCCCCGGCTTCCGGGGCAGCAGGGCGACCAGCACCACCATTGGACCTGACGGTACGTCAGATCTAGGTTGCGGCGCTATGGCCGATTCGATCGACGTGATGCCCCACGACGAGATCAAGGTGGGGTCGTTCCTGCTCACGATCGTCGAGCCCCACAAGGGCCACGAGGTCGCCTACAACCGCTGGTACGAGCGCGACCACTTCTACTCGGGCTGCATGATCGGCCCCTGGACGCTCGCGGGCGGGCGCTACGTCGCCACCAAGGACTGCAAGGACCTGCGCACCCCCGCTGAGAGCAACGAGATCACCGAGACGTCGCCGCGTGGGTCCTACATGGCCCTGTACTGGATCCAGGACGGCAAGTACAAGGAGTGGGTCGTCTGGGGCGGCAAGCAGGTGATGTGGCTGCACGAGAACGGCCGCATGTTCGCCGAGCGGGACCACGTGCACACCCAGCTCTACAAGGTGCGGTGGACGTTCAACCGCGACGAGGACGGCGTACCCGCCACGCTCGCCCTCGACCACCCCTTCGCCGGCGTCGTCACCGTCTTCGGCGAGGCGGCGGACGGCGTCGACCCCGCTGACGTCGACCGCTGGTACCAGGAGGAGCACCTGCCCCGCGCCCTCGCCGGTTCACCGGCCGCCCTCGTCGTCGCCGCTCTCCCCCGTGAACTGAGGCGAGGTCCTTCCGATGTGCCTCGCGCCGAAGGCTCCGAGCGCAGGTTCGTGCACCTCTACTTCCTGGACAGCGACCCCCGCGAGTCGTTCGCCGAGCTCTTCGCCGACCACGGCGCCCAGCTCGAAAAGGCCGGCCTCGGCCGGGTGCAGCTGGCGTCGCCCTTCCTGACGACGATTCCCGGCACCGACACCTACACCGACCAGCTCTGGTAGCGCGTCAGCTGCGCGTCAGGGCGGCCTCGCGCATGCGGGTGCTGCGGTGCACCGGGTCCTTGTCGAACTTGGGCTGCACTTCCTTGGCGAACAGCCGGAGCGACTGGACGGCCCGCTCGTAGCCCATCGTCGTCGACAGGGGGCTGAACACCAGCTGGTCGGCGCCGATGTCCTCGTACATCTGGATGGTGCGCGAGCAGTCGTCGGGGTCGCCGACGCAGAGGGTGCCGTTTTCGGCCAGCGTCTTGACGACCTCGGGCGTCGGCTCGGGCAGCACGGCCGGCCACTCGGGGACGTGCTTGGGGCGCTGGATGTTGTCGAGCCAGTGGAAGACCAGCGACTGGTAGTAGTTCAGGTGCATGTCGCTGGCGACGCGGAACGCCTCGTCGCGGTCCTCCATGCACAGGAACGGCGACACACAGAGGATGTTGTCGTTGACGTAGTCGCCGACGGGTGTGGCACTGGCGACGGCGTCCTTGTAGGCCTTGATCAGCGGGGCGAGCACCTGCGGGTCGCCGGTGGTGAAGCAGAAGGCGCCGAGGCCCAGCGAGCCGGCTTTGGCGAACGTCGCCGGCGACCCGCACGCAACCCACATGGGCGGGTGCGGCTTGCTGTAGGTCTTCGGGAGGATGTTCCGCTGGGGCATCGAGAAGAAGGTGCCTTCGTACGGCCCGTACATCCCCTCGCGCCACATCTTGGGGAACTGCACGATCGTCTCGTCCCACATCTCCTTGGTGATGTCGAGCGAGTCGATGCCGAAGCCGAAGACCTCTGTCGTCGAGGAGCCGCGGCCCGTGCCGAACTCGAAGCGACCCTCCGAGAGATGGTCGAGCATGGTGACGCGCTCGACGACGCGCGCCGGATGGTTCACCTTCGGCGTCGTGTTGGTGATGGCCGAGCCGACGTGGATGCGTTCGGTCTTGGCCGCCACGAACGAGAGGAACACCTCGGGCGCCGGCATGTGCGAGTACTCGGTCAGGAAGTGGTGCTCGGGGCACCACACGTACTTCACGCCGTTGCGGTCGCATTCCACGGCGAAGTCCAGGTTCTCCATCAGCCGCCGGTGCTCCGCACCCGGGTCGGCCTCAACTTCGAAGTTGGGGACGAAGGCCTGGGCGAAGTAGCCGAACTCCATGCGCGGGCGCTCCTCTCGAGGGGGTGTGCGAACTCAAATATAGAACAGGTTCTAGTCTTGCGCCAGCTCGGAGGCGAGGGAATCCATCGTCTGCTGCATGGAACCGGTGATGTCGTCGTAGATGGCGCGCACGGCTTCGGCGTCGTCGGGGTCGACGTCGCCGTACCGCGAGACGAGGTCGATCGGCGCGGCCACGTCGACGAGCGAGCGCGTCGGCAGCGGCAGCGTCGGCAGGCCGAAGGACACGCCCCACGGCAGCCCGAGCATGATCGGCATGACCTTGACGCGCATGAGTCTGAGGTGCGGCATCCAGCGCGCCAGGCCCTCGCCGCGCGAGAGGATCACCACGCTGTTGTGGGCACCGCAGTTGACGACGGGCACGATGGGGACACCCGTGCGCAGCGCCAGCTTGATGAACCCGGTGCGGCCGGCGAACTCCACGTGATGGCGCTCGGTGAAGGGCCGGAACACGTCGTAGTCACCGCCCGGGAACACCATGACGCTGCCGCCGGCGCGCAGGACGCGCTCGGCCGTCGCCGGGTCGGCCTCGACGCCGCCGGCCTTCGCCATGGCTGGGCCGACGCCGGGGATGCGCATGAACACCGAATGGAACAGCCCGTACACGGGCTCGTCGACGCCGCGTTGCTTCCACCACTCCGTCATGAGGATCGGCATGTCCGGCGGCGTGGCGCCGCCCGAATGGTTCCCGACGATGAGGAACGGGCCCTCGGCGGGCAGACGGTCGAGGCCGCGCACGTCGGGGCTGAAGTACGAGGCGAACGTCTCGAGCACGCCCTGGTTGCGGCGGATGAACTCGGGGTCGCGTCCGGTGCGCGCCGGATCGGGATCACGCACCAGAGCGAGATCGGGCTTGTCTTGCTCGGGCGCGTCCTGACGGACGATGGCAGTAGCGGCGGAAGAACTCATGACGGCTCCTTGGCGTCGTGCGGGCGGAGAGATGCGGCGGTCTGCCGTGCCACCTCGGCCCACGTGTCGGCCCCCGGCACCTCGACCCCGGCGGCGTCGAGCAGGACGATGCCCAGGGGTATGGCAAGAAAAAGAGTGGCGACGGTGGTCGGGTCGAGCGTGTCGGCGACCTCGCCGCGTCGCTGGGCGTCGGCCACGAGGTCGCCAAGGGCGTGCAGACGCGACGTCTGGAACTCGCGCAGGAGGGCGCCGACCGTCTCGTCGCGCCGGGCGGCGACGTGGGCCTCCAGGACGAGGGCGCGTGTGGCCGCCTGATCGGCGTCGACGAACTGGCCGACGAGCTCGTCGAAGCGCGCCGTCACGCCGCTCTCGCCCGCGGACGCCGCCAAGAGGGCCGCCTCCTGCTGGGATTCGAGCATGCCGCGCACCACTTCGAGCAGGAGCTCGGCCTTGTCCCGGAACCGCCCGTAGATGGCGCCGGTGGTGAAGCCCGCCCGCCGGGCGATGTCGGACACGGCCGCGCCCTCGTAGCCACGCTGGGCGAAGACCTCGGCGGCGGCAGCGAGGATGCGGTCCCGCGTCGTCGCGGGCGCCGCTTGCTCTTCGCCGACCGCCGCTTGTACCATGTCAACATAATAGCTATTATCATGGCAATGGACAAGGGGCCCGAGAGGAGACTCCATGGCGGCTGACACGGGTTACGCAGACCTCAGCAACCCCGACACCTTCGTACCCGGGGTGCCCTTCGAGACGTTCGACAGGCTGCGCAAGGAGGACCCCGTCTACTGGCACGAGGAGGTCGACGGGCCGGGCTTCTGGTGCGTCACCCGCTACGACGACCTCGTCGCCGTCAACCGTGACAACCAGCTGTTCTCGTCGAACCGGCGCACGGCGTTGTTCATGGAGTCCGACGAGGAGATGCTGGCCCAGCAGCGTCTGATGATGCTCAACATGGACCCGCCGATGCACACGCGCTACCGGCTGCTCGTCAACAAGGGCTTCACGCCGCGGCGGGTCGCCGAGCTCCAGGAGGACATCCGCCGCCGCACCAACGAGATCCTCGACGCCGTGTGCGAGAAGGGCGAAGCCGACTTCGTCGTCGAGATGTCAGCCGAGCTGCCGCTGCAGGTGATCGCCGACATGCTCGGCGTCCCCCAGGAGGACAGGCATCTGGTGTTCGACTGGAGCAACCGCATGGTCGGTTCCCAGGACCCCGAGTACCTCACCGACCCCGAGCTGGCCCAGAACGCGTCGATGGAGCTGTACAGCTACTTCAACCAGCTCTCGGCCCAGCGCAAGATCGACCCCAAGGAGGACCTGGTCACCGCCCTCCTCAACGCCGAGGTCGACGGCGAGAAGCTGTCGGAGCTCGAGCTCGACCTCTTCTTCCTCCTGCTCTCCGTCGCCGGCAACGAGACGACCCGCAACGCCATCTCCCACGGGATGGTCGCCCTGAGCGAGCACCCCGACCAGAAGCAGCGCCTGGTCGACGACCCCTCGCTCATCAACTCGGCAGTCGAGGAGATCCTGCGCTGGTCGTCGCCGGTCATGCACTTCCGCCGCCAGGCCACGGGCCCGACCCAGATCGGTGACCAGAAGATCGAGGAAGACGACAAGGTCGTGTTCTGGCACATCTCGGCGAACCGCGACGAGACCCATTTCGACGACCCCTACAGCTTCGACGTCAGCCGCTCCCCCAACGAGCACGTCGCCTTCGGCGGCGGCGGCCCCCACTTCTGCCTCGGCGCCAACCTGGCCCGCATGGAGATGCAGGTCTTCTTCGCCGAGCTCCTCAAGCGCCTGCCCGACATCGAGGTCTCCGGCCAGGTCGACCGCCTCCGCTCCAACTTCATCAACGGCCTGAAGCACATCCCCGTCAGCTTTACGCCGACGAAGCCGGCAGCGGCCGCCTAGCGCTGGGCCTAGTGCTGGCCCAGATAGAAGCGCGTGCCTTGGTCGTCGGTGCACTCGGCCGTGATGGCGTAGGGCTGCTGGGCGGGATCGGTCGACGTGCCGCCTGCGGCGCGGACGCGCTCGACGGCGGCGGCGATGTCGTCGACCCGGTACATGGGAACGACGACCGCCTTCTGGGCGCCGCCGGCCAGGCCGCTCATGGGGGCGACGTCCTCGACCTGCCAGCCGTCCTCGACGCGACCGGGCTGGAACCGCCAGCCGAGGACCTCGCCGTAGAAGGCCCGTGTGCGCGCCGAATCCGGCACGTAGTGCGTGATGTAGGAGATGTCGCCGTGGCGGGAGCCGTTGAGCGGTCCCCTCGGCGTGGGGTCGGAAGCGTCGAGCGCGTACAGGGCGAAGGCGACGCCCTGGTCGTCGACGCAGTTGGACACGACGCCGTACGGCTCGCGCGTCGGTGCCCCCGCCTGTCCCCCGCCGTCCCGGACGCGATCCACGGCAGCGTCGATGTCGTTCACGCCGTAACAGAGGAAGAGCGTGTGTGCCTCGTGGGTCTGCCACATCCCAATGTGCGGCGCGGCCCCGACGACGTCTCGGCTTCGCTCGCTGTCCTCTTGGCCGTAGGTCCACCCGAGTGCGGCGCCGTAGAAGGCGGCGGCCCGGCCGACGTCGGGCACCCAGAGCGAGGCGTAGACGACGTCGCCCTGGCGGGCGAGGTCGGCGTCGGACTGGCGGTCATCGATGCTGAGGTCGGACACGGTTGCTCCTTTGGGAAGGGTGAAGGCGCGCTCGAGACGGGCGCGTAGACGGGCAGCGAAGACGGGGTCGGGCTCGGTGGGCACGATCGGCGTGCGCAGGTCGTCGAAGGGATCAGGCATCGTCGGCCTCGTGTTCGATGTAGGCGCGCCGGAAGGCGGCTCGAGCTCTGACGAGCAGGGCCTCGGTCGCATGCACGGTGCGGTCGAGGATCGTGGCCACCTGGGGCACTGGCAGCCCGTCGATGTAGCGCAGCGTGAGAGCGGCGCGATGGTGCGGCCCCAAACGTTCTAGGGTCCTCCGCGCCGCAAGCACGTCCAGGTGGACGTCCCACGGATCCTCGAACGCCTCGTTCGTCGGCACGGCACGCAGCTCGCGCTCCTCACGCCCACGGCGACGCCAATGGTCGACGAGCTTGTGGCGGGCGACGCCGATGAGCCACGGCGTCGAGACGGCAACCCGTTGGTCGCCCCGCACGGCATCGACAGCCGCGAAGAACGTCTCGGCTGTCAGGTCCTCGGCCTCGGCTCGATTCCCGCAGCGGGAAAGGAGGTAGCCGTACACCTGCGGGAGCGTTCGGTCGTAGAGCGCCAAGAGGCCGCCTTCGGGATCGCTACCGGCGGCCGCCTGCCCACTCACATCCGTATTGTCGTGCGAGAGGGCGCTTCTCCGACGGGTCGGCCCCGGATTTTTCGGCCCTGAGCGTGCCCGAGTCCCTGCCGCGCCGTGTGGTCGGGGAACACGCCGGTCAGGAAGAGCGCCAGGTCCCCGGGTCGCCGGAACACCTCCAGCCGCTCGCTCTCGGGCACGACGTCGAGAAGAGACGCCAGGCGCACGTGATCGAGCTCGCTGAACCGACGCCGGCGCCATCCCCGACGGGTGTGCACCGACGCGCTCCCGCTGGCGACCCGGGAGTACGAGGCGAGGAGCGTAGAGGGACTCGACCCCTTGTCGGAATCGCTGTTCATTCGTATATTTCGATTGATACACGAGCGTGACTTGGATTGGGAGGACGGCTATGGCGAGCGTCGCTGAGCTCTCCCCCCGGAGGCCGGTCGCGTGGCCGACGGTGGGATGTCGGGTGCTGGTCCAAGACGCCTTCGGGCGCTGGGCCGCCGGGTTCGAGGTCGCCGAAGAGGACCTCGACGGCTACCGATTGCGTCGATTGTCCGACGGCTGGATCCTGCCGACGGCCTTCGACGCCGAGGAGCTCTTACCCGACCCCGACTGAGGCCAGCGCCGTCTCGCGGTGCGCCCGTACGCGGGCGCTCATCGTTCTGGCGGCCCGAGGGCGTACTGATCGGCAACACTTGACGGGATGACCAAGAAGACCGACGCACTCGTCGACCGGGTCCGCAAAATCTGCCTGCCGCTGCCCGAGGTGACAGAGCGGCCCAGCCACGGAGCCCGACGTTCTTCGTTCGGGGCAAGGCGACGTTCGTGAGCGTCTGGGCCGACGGGCACCACGACCACACGTTTCCGCATCTGTGGTGCGCGGCGCCGCCAGGCGCCCAGCAAATGTTGATCACCGATGACCCCAGCACGATCTTCCGCCCGCCCTACGTCGGGCACCGGGGCTGGATCGGGGTGCGCTTGGACGGCACGCCCGACTGGGGCCAGATCGAGGATCTGTGCGAGGACGCCTATCGCACCGTGGCGCCTGCCCGACTCGTCGCCCTGCTCGAAGGGCGCGACTGAGTCGGCCGGCTACTTCGACATGATCTCGTCGAACTCGTACTGCCTCTGCGACCAGATCCAGGTCTCGACAGCCTCACCGTTCTCGAGGCGGTCGACGAGAATGTCGAAGCTCTCGATCGGCGATCCGTCGACCGTCGCCGTGGTGCGCTGCAGGGCGACGGCATAGTTCTCGTCGCCGACAGCGTGGACGAGCTCGGCCTTGAACGTGCCGCCCGACTTCTCCGTGAGCTGCATGAAGTAGCTGAAGATCGCTTCCCTGCCCTGGTAGTCGCCGGCGAGGGGGCTGCGCCCGGGGACGTGCCAGACGGCGTTGTCGGGGATGATCTCGGTCAGGGTCTCGACGTCGTTGTCGGCGAACGCCTTGTAGCCCCGCCGCAGGTTCTCCAGGCCGTGGTTCTCAGCCATTGGTCCTCCCTTCGAGCTCCTCCAGCCATTGGAGGAGCCGATCGTGGGAGAGCAGCCGGCCGGCCGCGGTGGGGCAGTTGGCCGCCACTGCGACGAACATCCCCAGCATCCGCTTGAGCGCGGGCATCAGCAACTCCCCATGCGCTCCCGATCCTCCGCCTTTGCGAGGAAGAGGGCAATCGGCCGTCTGGCCGGTCCGAGGGCAGACGGACCGGCCAGACGAGAGGAGGAGATCAGCAGTTGTTGACGCCGCCCAGGTAGCCGGGGTTCTGTCCGGTGATGCCGGGGCTGCCGACGCCGCCGCTGTCATTGACATAGACGCCGCACGTGCCCGCATAGATCCCCGGCGTGCCGACGGGCGCGGCGGGCGACCGCTGCGGGTCGGGATCCTGGTAGGTCTGGACGCCCGGCTCCACGTTCTCGTTGTGGGGCGTGTTCTGGCGGTAGGCGTCAGCGCCGCCCGGGTTCGCCGACCCGTCCTGGTTCGTGTAGCAGGCGGTCTCGCTGGAGTCCGGCCCGCCGCCGTTGCAGTCGGGCGACGCCTTGGTGCTCGCCGGCGCGTTGTTGTGGAAGACGTCGTCGTTCTGCGGCGTGCCCTTGGCGCACTTGTCGTCCTTGGCGGCCTTCTTCGACAGACCGTCGGCGTTGCATCCCTGGTACACCGTCTGCTGCTGGGAGCTGGCCCCGAAGCAGATGCCGTCTGCGCACGCGCCCAGCGAGGCGTCGGCCAGCCCCTCGGGATGGGTCGCCGACGGGGCATTGGTGGCGTCCTGCGGCGTGAAGCTCAGGATGACGGCGCCACCGTCGGACGGGCCGTTCTGGGCGCCGAGCGTGTTGTTGTTGCCGCTGAAGCCGTCGTGCTCGCCGTTGTCCAGGCCGTCGTTGGCGCCCATGTAGAAGACCAGACCCTGGGTGGCGATCTGGTCGAGCTTGGACTGCGAGCCCGTGTCCGGCGTGATGTTGTTCGGGCCGATGGGCTGGGTGCTGTCACAGTTCTTCAGCGCCGGTGCGTGGTTGGGAATGGGGATGGAGTCCAACGGGATGGCGGCCGTGGCCGGGCAGTACACGGCGTAGTAGTCGAACGTGGCGCTGAAGCCGGCGCCGTTGGGGTTGTTGCCGCACCCCACGCCGGTGCCACCGTTGGTCCCGTCGGTGTTCACGGCCGCGCACCCGGAGTGGGGGCTGTCGGCGGTGCCGGGGTCGCCGACCTCGTCCAGGAAGCCGAAGCTCGGGTTCCCGTTGTTGTTCGGCGACTGATCGATGCCGAACTCGCCGAAGCGCGTGTTGTCGGAGTTGGGGACGCCGTTGTGCATCCCGCCACTCTCGACGTTCACGGCGAAGTCGTGACACCCGGGCGCCACGTAGTTCGGCGGCGTGTTCCACGCCGACCCGTCCACCGGGCAGTCCATCTGGCTGTACTGGTAGCCCCCGCCGCTGACAGCGGCGGCCACGCCCGCCGAGACCAGCACGACAGCGGCGGCGAGGAGCGCGATGAAAGCAGCTCGGGTTCTCGCGTACGTCATTCGTTCAACCCCCAGTCGAGGTCCCTGACGGGATGGCGAATTCGCCCACCGAGCCCGACATTCCTGCCTGAACCCTGACATTCCCGTCAGGGTCGCGGTTAAATTTTCGGTAAAGGGCTACGGCAGGCCGGCCACGGGCCGGGCGGTGTTGACCTTCCATGTCGAGGCTTGGCGCACGAGAGCGACGTCGAGGTAGGTGACACCGGAGCGGTTGCCGTCGGTCGACTGGAGCGCCGTCTGGAGCACGACCACGGCGGCGGCCCGATCGTGGACCACGTCGGTGAGAAAGACGCCGGTCGCCCGCGCCCGCTGGCTCGCCTTGATCTTCATGATGGACTCCTGGGCGGCGGCGCTGTCGGCGTCGTAGCCCTTGGCGTAGGCGTCGGTGGCGAAGCGCAGGACGCGGGCCTTCGCCGCTTGCAGGTCCGTGTAGTCATACGAGTAGAGGGCCACGCCGAAGTCGACGGCGGTCGTCGCGGCCGTGCGTCGTAGCGCGGCCGTGTGCTGCAGGTCATGGGCCCGGCGCCACTGGAGCACGGCCAGCGTCGAGGTGAACACCAAGAGGGCCGCGAGCACGGCGATCACGATCCACACAGCCGTGGGGGTCGAACGTTCGGTCTGGCCGGTGTCGTCGGTCATGGCGACACCGTGCCATCCCGCTCAGCTCTCGTGCAGGTTCTTCAGCTCTCGTCGGCGACCGTTCGGGCCCGCTTGGCGGCCCGGGCGCGCGTGGCCTGGTCGAGCACGACCTTCCGCAGGCGCACCGACTTGGGCGTCACCTCGACGGCCTCGTCCTCGCGGATGAACTCGAGCGCGGCCTCGAGCGAGAGCTGCCGCGGCGGGATCAGCCGCTCGAGGACCTCAGCCGTCGACTGGCGGACGTTGGACGCCTTCTTCTCCTTGGTCGGGTTGACGTCCATGTCGTCGGGGCGGGAGTTCTCGCCGACGACCATGCCCTCGTAGACGTCCACACCCGGCCCGACGAACAGCACGCCTCGCTCCTGCAGGTTCATGAGGGCGTACGTACGCGTCTCACCGCGGCGGTCGGCCACCAGCGAGCCGGCGCGGCGGCTCTTGAGCTCGCCGTGCCAGGGCTCGTAGCGCTCGAAGACGTGGTGCATGAGGCCAGTCCCTCGCGTCTCGGTGAGGAACTCGGTGCGGAACCCGAGCAGGCCGCGGGCAGGAACGAGATAGTCGAGCCGCACCCAGCCGGTCCCGTGGTTGACCATCTGCTCGAGCCGGCCCTTCCGCAGGGCGACCAGCTCGGTGACGACGCCCAGGTACTCCTCGGGCACGTCGAGCGTCAGCCGCTCGACGGGCTCGCAGCGCTTGCCATCGATGTCCTGGATCAACACCTGCGGCTTCCCGACGGTGAGCTCGAAGCCCTCCCGCCGCATCTGCTCGACGAGGATGGCGAGCTGGAGCTCGCCGCGGCCCTGGACCTCCCACGTGTCCGGCCGCTCGGTCGCCGTCAGCCGCAGCGAGACGTTGCCGACCAGCTCGGCGTCGAGGCGGTTCTTCACCAGCCGCGCCGTCATCTTGTTGCCCTCGCGTCCCGACAACGGCGACGTGTTGACGCCGATCGTCATCGACAGGCTGGGGTCGTCGACGTGCAGCACGGGGAGCGGCCGCGGGTCGTCGACGTCGGCCAGCGTCTCGCCGATGGTGACCTCGGCGATGCCGGCCACGGCGGCGATGTCGCCCGGTCCGACGTGATCGGTCGACACGCGCTCGAGGCCGTCGGCGACGTACACCTCGCTCAGCCTGGCCCGCTCGATGGACCCGTCCGCCCGGCACCAGGCAACCGTGTGGCCCTTGCGCAGCTCGCCGTGGTGGATGCGGCACAGCGCCAGGCGCCCCACATAGGGAGAGGCGTCGAGGTTGGTGACGAACGCCTGCAGCGGATGGTCCTCGTCGTAGACCGGGGGCGGGATGTGGTCGAGCAGGGTGGCGAACAGCGGCTCGAGGTCGACGCCCTCCTTCTGGGCGTCGAGCGACGCCCGTCCTGCCCGGGCGTTGCAGTAGACGATCGGGAACTCGATCTGGTGCTCGACGGCATCGAGGTCGATGAACAGCTGGTACACCTCGTCGACGACGTCGGTGATGCGGGCGTCGGGCCGGTCGACCTTGTTCACCACGAGGATCACCGGCAGGCGGGCCTCGAGCGTCTTCCGCAGCACGAAGCGCGTCTGGGGAAGCGGGCCCTCGCTGGCGTCGACCAGCAGCAGCACCCCGTCGACCATGGCCAGCGCCCGCTCGACCTCGCCGCCGAAGTCGGCGTGCCCGGGCGTGTCGACGATGTTGACCTTCACGTCGCCGCACTGGACGGCCACGTTCTTGGCCAGGATGGTGATGCCCTTCTCCCGCTCCAGATCCATCGAGTCGAGCACGCGCTCGGCCACCTCCTGGTTTTCACGGAAGGTGCCCGACTGCCAGAGCATGGCGTCCACGAGCGTCGTCTTGCCGTGGTCGACGTGGGCGACGATGGCCACGTTGCGGAGATCGGTGCGAACAGACATGGGGCGCTCCAGGGTACGAAAGCGCCGTGCCTACGCTGCCGAGCCCATGGAGCTGCGCTTCCTGTACGTCGGGTCCGATGACACCGAAGGTGACCTGGCGGCCTGGTTGCGGGCGCCCGGATCGGCACTGCGCTGGCGATTCCAGGCCTTCAGCGCCGACGTGGCCGCCGTCGATCTCGGCGCTCCTCCGCTGGTCCTGATCGCCGACCACCGGCCGTCGGGCTCGGTGCTGCCGATCTACGCAGTCGACGACCTTGCGTCGTCGACTGCCGAGCTCGTCGCCGGTGGCTGGCGGGTGGAGACCGGTCCCATGGGAACGCCGGAGGGCAACGCCACCGCGCTCGTCGACCCGAGCGGCACGGCGATCGCCCTGCTGCAGGTCGAGCGACCCGACGCCATGGACGCGGCCTACGCCGACGAGTCCAACACCCGCGCCGTCCGCTGATGCTGCCGATCCACTGGTCCACGGTCAGGCTGTTCCTGCACGTGCTCGCAGCCACGGTCTGGGTCGGGGGCCAGCTCACCCTCGCCGGCTTGGTGCCTGGTCTGCGAGCCATCTCACCGGACGCGCCCCGTACGGTCGCCCGCCGCTTCAATCAAATCGCCTGGCCGGCGTTCGCCGTCCTCGTGCTGACCGGCGTCTGGAACATCACGGCGACGCACGCGACGTTCCACGGCACCTACGGCGTCACGCTCATGGTCAAGCTGGCCGTCGTGGCCGCCTCGGGGCTCAGCGCCCTCCTCCATGCCCGGTCGCCCTCCAAGGCCGGTCTGGCCGCCTGGGGCGCCGTCGGCGGGCTCACCGCGCTCGCCGCCCTGTTCTTCGGCATCGTCCTCGCCGGCAGCTGAACCTAGAGGCGGGCCGGCGGCTTGGTTCTCGGGCGGGCGAAGCGGCCGATGCCGCCGGTGCGGACGTACAGAGGAGGCCCGTCGACATCGACGTCGCGGCCGTCGCCGAGTGAGCCGAGCAGGCGCGGGGCGCGCGCCTGCTGGCCGCCGAACCACCACAGGGCGACGGCGATGGCGGCGAGGACCCCGAGGGCAATGGCCTGCTGGCTGCGCTTGGTCGCCACGGCACGGCGAAGCGGACCC
>CADDZP010000017.1 GCA_902812475.1 Actinomycetota bacterium
GTGTCGAGACTGCGGGTGTCGGTGCCCTTCTTGATGTACGGCCCGTAGCGCCCGTTGAGGGCGACGATCTCCTCGCCGTCCTCGGGGTGAGTGCCGAGCACGCGAGGCAGGCTGAGAAGCCGCAGCGCCTCGTCGATCGTCACGGTGTCAGGACGCATGTCCTTGAACAGCGACGCCGTCTTGGGCTTCTCTGCCCCGTCGGCCTCGCCCAGCTGCACGTACGGTCCGAAGCGGCCGGCGCGCACGTAGATCGGGAGGCCGGTCTCAGGATCCTCGCCAAGAAGGCGGTCACCGCTCGGAGCAGTGAGCAGCTCCTCGGCCCGTTCGGGCGTGAGCTCGTCGGGCGCCATGTCCTCGGGGATCGACGCCGTCTCCTCGCCCCGCTGCAGGTATGGGCCGTAGCGGCCCACCCGCACGATGATCTGCCCGGCACGGTTGACACTGTCGTCGCCGTCGCCCCACACGAGGGGGATGGAGTTCACCTCCCGCGCGTCGATCTCGCCGAGGCGGTTGTGGACGAGCTCGTGAAGACCTTCACGACCGTTGCCGAAGTAGAACCGGCGCAGCCAGGGGATGGCCTCCTGGCTGCCGTTGGCGATCTCGTCGAGGTCGTCCTCCATCCGAGCAGTGAAGGCGTAGTCGACCAGATCGGCGAAGTGCTGCTCGAGCAGGGTGACGACGGCGAAGGCGACGAAGGACGGAACCAGCGCCGAGCCCTTCTTCCAGACATAGCCGCGGTCCTGGATGGTGCCGATGATCGAGGCGTACGTCGACGGGCGGCCCACGCCCATGTCCTCGAGGGCCTTGACCAGCGATGCCTCGGTGTAGCGGGCGGGCGGCTGGGTCTGGTGGCCCTTCGGCTCGAGCTCGACGACGTCGAGCGCCGTGCCCTCGGCCACCTGCGGCAGACGCACCTCCTGGTCTTCGAGGGCGGCGTTGGGGTCGTCGGAGCCCTCGACGTAGGCGCGCATGAAGCCCGGGAAGTCGATGATCTTCCCCGACGCCGCGAACTCGGCGTCCTCGCCCGCCGACGACATGCCGCCCAGGCGGACCTGCACGCTGCGGCCCCGGGCGTCGTTCATCTGCGACGCCACGGTGCGCTTCCAGATGAGCTCGTACAGCCGGAACTCGTCGTCGGCGAGCTCGGCGGAGACGTCATCGGGCGTGCGGAAGCGGTCGCCCGCCGGGCGGATGGCCTCGTGGGCCTCCTGGGCGTTCTTCACCTTCTTGTCGTAGCGGCGCGGCTGCTCGGGCACGTAGTCGGCGCCGTACAGCTGGCGGGCCTGGTCGCGCGCCGCCGTGATCGCCGTCTCCGACAGCGTCGTGCTGTCGGTGCGCATGTAGGTGATGTAGCCGTTCTCGTACAGGCGCTGGGCGATCGACATCGTGCGCTGGGAGCTGTAGCGGAGCTTGCGCCCGGCTTCCTGCTGCAGCGTCGACGTCATGAAGGGGGCGTAGGGCGAGCGCCGGTAGGGCTTCTCCTCGACGCTGCGGACGGCGAAGTCCGAGTCGCCCAGGCGCTCGGCCAGACCCGACGCGCCGCTCTGATCGAGGACGACGGCGTCGGCGTCGGGCGCCATGCGGCCGGACTCGTCGAAGTCCCGCCCGGTGGCCAACCTCCGGCCGTCGACGGCGACCAGGCCGGCACCGAAGCTGCCGTCGCCGGTCGCGAACGCTCCCTCGATGTCCCACCAAGTGGCCGAGCGGAACCGCATGCGGGCCCGCTCACGCTCGACGATCATCCGCGTCGCCACGCTCTGGACGCGCCCGGCCGACAGCTTCGGCATGACCTTCTTCCAGAGAACCGGCGAAACCTCGTAGCCGTACAGCCGGTCGAGGATGCGGCGCGCCTCCTGGGCGTCGACGAGGCGACGGTCGAGCTCCCGCCAGTCGTCGACGGCGCGCTCGATCGCCGCGGGCGTGATCTCGTGGAAGACCATCCGCTTCACCGGCAGGCGGGCGGGTGGCGACAGCACCTCGAGCAGGTGCCACGCGATCGACTCCCCCTCGCGGTCCTCGTCGGTGGCGAGGAAGAGCTCGTCGGCGTCCTTGAGGAGGCGCTTGAGCTTGGCCACCTGCTGGCGCTTGTCGGGGTTGACGACGTAGAGGGGCTTGAAGTCGTGCTCGATGTCGACGCCGAGCCGGGCCCACGCCTCCCCCTTGTGCGAGGCCGGCACCTCGGCGGCGTTTCGGGGCAGGTCGCGGACGTGCCCGATCGACGACTCCACGACGTAGTCGCCGCCGAGGAAGCGCGAGATCGTCCGCGCCTTGGCGGGCGACTCCACGATCACGAGCGGCTTGGGCATAGGCAGACGAGGTTGGGCAGGACGGGCGGCCAATGTCAAACAGCGCCCCCCGCCACGTCGCTATTGCTGAGTTGTACGCGCTCAGCGCGACCAACTCAGCAATAGCGGATTGGGGGCCGCTTTGGCGTGGACGCTACGTGGTCCTACTGCCGCTTCGTGCGCGTCTGGGCCGCTCGGGCGCTTGCGGCGGCCTTCTTCTTGGCCGCCCGTTTGGCCGGCGCCTTGGTTGCTGTCTGCCGGCCGGAGCCGCCATCGGCCAGCGACGCCTTCAGATCGGCCTCCAGGCCCTGCTTGGCCTGGCGGAGCTGCTGGCGCAGCTCGTGCTCCTCGTCGCCGAGATCGTAGATCCACCGGTCCAGCGCCTCGAGGGCGATCTTCTCGGGGGGCGTTTCGGCGCCGACGCCGTCCTCGGGCACGAGGCGCTCGACGGCCACCTCGTCGCTCGTCATCGACGACACCCGCCGCTTCGAATAGGCGACGGCCACCGCCACGACGACGAGGGCGGCGCCCGCGATCGAGAAGCGGGCTGCATCGTTGTGGCGGGTCGAGATCACGACCGGCAGGATCAGCAGCGACACCAGGTTCATGACCTTGATCAGCGGGTTGAGGGCGGGACCGGCGGTGTCCTTGAACGGGTCGCCCACGGTGTCGCCGATGACTGCGGCCTTGTGCGCCTCAGATCCCTTACCGCCCTCGTGACCGTCCTCGATGTACTTCTTGGCGTTGTCCCATGCCCCGCCGGAGTTCGAGAGGAACACGGCCATGAGCTGACCGGTGAGGATCACCGCCGCGAGGAAGGCGCCCAGGGCCAAGTAGTTGATGCCGAAGCCGATGATGACGGGCGACAGGACGGCAAGCAGCGCCGGGGTCGCGAGCTCCCGCAGCGCCGAAGTCGTGCAGATGTCGATCACCCGCCCGTACTCCGGCTTCTCGGTGTAGTCCATGATCCCCGGGTGCTCGCGGAACTGCCGTCGCACCTCCTGGACGACGGTGCCCGCCGAGCGGCCGACGGCTCGGATGGCGAGAGCCGAGAACATGAAGGCGATCGAGCCACCGACGAGCAGGCCGATGAACGTCTTGGGGTCGGCCACGTTGATCTGGGTGGCGAGGTCATGAAACAGCGCGGACCCTGTCTTGCCGAGGTTGAGCTCGGTGCCGATGGTCTCGATGAACGAGGCGAACAGGGCCACGGCGGCGATGACCGCCGACCCGATGGCGAAGCCCTTGGTGACGGCCTTGGTGGTGTTTCCTACGGCGTCGAGGCTCACCATGATGCGCTCAGGCTCACCACCGAACTCGCCCGACATCTCGGCGATGCCCGCCGCGTTGTCGGCGACCGGGCCAAAGGTGTCCTCGCTCACGACGACGCCTGTCGTGGCGAGCATGCCCATGCCCGCCAGCGCCACCAGGTACAGGGAGAACTGGATGTTCCCGCCGCCGAGAGCGATGGCCACGCCCAGCGTCACGGCGATGGCGAGGATGGCGAACACCGTCGACTCGAGGCCCGAGCTGATGCCCGCGAGCACCGTCGTGGCCGGACCGGTTCGTGACGCCTCGGCGATCTCGCGCACGGGTGAGGTCTCGGTCGACGTGTAGTACTCGGTCAGCTTGCTGACGACTTGGGCGAGCACGAGTCCGACGAGTACGGCACCGAAGCAGCGCCAGCCCTCGTTCGCCAGCAGCCCGTGGCCCGGATGGTGGTTACCGACATAGAGCACGGCGACCAACCCCGTACCGATCACGGTGAGGACGCCGGCGGTCAGGAAGCCGCGGTTGATGGGCGCCATGGCAGTGCGATCGTTGTCGGTGGCGCGCACGGCGAAGACGCCGATGATCGAGGCCAGGACGCCGATGGCGCGAACGACGAGCGGGAAGATCAGGCCCAGCACGGGGTTGGCCCCGATGGAGTTGAAGGCGGCGACGCCGAGAATGATCGACGCCACCAGGGTGACCTCGTAGCTCTCGAACAGGTCGGCCGCCATGCCTGCGCAGTCGCCGACGTTGTCACCGACATTGTCGGCGATGGTCGCCGCGTTCCGGGGGTCGTCTTCGGGGATGCCGGCCTCGACTTTGCCGACGAGGTCGGCGCCCACGTCAGCAGCCTTGGTGAAGATGCCGCCGCCGACGCGCATGAACAACGCCAGCAGCGACCCGCCGAAGCCGAACCCGATGAGGATGGCGGTAGACGTGTTCTGGGCCAGCATGATGATCACGGTTGCGCCGACCAAGCCCAGGCCGACGGTGAACATGCCCGCCACGCCGCCTGTCCGGAAGGCAACCCGCAGGGCGGCCGGCAACGAGCCACTCTTCGCAGCAGCGGCCGTCCGTACGTTGCCGCGGACGGCGAGACTCATGCCGATGAACCCGGTGAGCCCTGACATGGTGGCGCCCGCGAGGAACGCGAGCGTCCGGAAGGCGCCGGACTGCACGAAGGACAGCGCCTCCGCGCCGCCGGGCTTGACGATGTGCGTGGACGTGAAGAACACGAGCACGGCCAGCGGCACCACGATGATCGCGATCGTGCGGAACTGGCGCCGCAGGTAGGCCATAGCCCCTTCCTGAATGGCGCCCGCGATCTCCTTCATGGTCGGCGTGCCCTGGTCGGCGGCGATCACGCCGCGGACCAGGTAGAACCCGACAGCGATCGACAGGAGCGCGGTCGCCACCGAGAAAACCAGCCAGAACCACTCGATGCCTCGGAAGTGGAAGAGCTGGTACCCGCCTTCAGCGGCGAGGACGTGGGTCATGCTGACTTTTCCCTCCTGGAACGTGAGCCTTTGGTGGGCTCCTTGCGAACGTAGATCTGGCGCGCCACCTTCTCGCCCAGCGTTCGGCGGTCGCCGTCGACTTGCAGCACCATGGGCCCGTCGAACGGATGCTTCTCGAGCACTTCGACGCGCACGCCGGGCCGTAGTCCCAACGTGTCGAGGAACGCCACCATGTCGGGCTCGGTGGATCCCGAGATGGCGACGATGGCGACGTCGCCGGCCTCGAGTTGGTACAGCGGCGGCATGTCGGGGATCTCAGCCGTGTCGACTTCGGGGATCGGAAAGCCGTGCGGACAGGTGGCGGGGCGGTCGAGGGCCACGTACATGCGGTCTTCGACCTCCTGCGGGAGCTCGTGCTCGAACACATGGGCGAGCCGGTCGGCCTCGTTCCACGCGTAGCCGAGCATGTCGGCAAGGAAGCGCTCCACGATCCGGTGGCGGCGCATCGCAGCTGCCGCCTCCCGCCTTCCCGCTTTGGTCAGCTCGACGCCTCGGTATGGGCGGTGGTCGAGCAGGCCACGGCCCGCCAGGCGCTTGACGGTGGCGGTCGCTGTTCCCGGCGACACGCCGAGGTGGGCGGCGAGCTCGCCCGTGTGGGCGCCTTCGCCCTCCTTGGCCAGCCGGAAGACGGCCTTGAGCGTCTCGCGCTCCGACTTGGACAGGGCTGCATCCATGGCTTGGGCAGCCCGCAACCTAGTTTTTGGCACCCGAAAAATGCAACCTCGCTGGGTCCCCGGCCGCCACTCGCCGAATTCCGTGCGTTGATGCCCAACTATTGGGCATCAACGCACGAAAGTCGGGAGGGCGCGGCTATTCGGGGACGGCCAGCAGGCGGTAGTCGGGGTTGAGGATGGCCATGCGGCCGGCGTGGTCGCCGACCATGCCCTCGACGACCATCCGGGTGCCGGGGCGGATGCCGGGGACATGGCGGCGGCCCAGGAAGACCACGTTGATCCCACCGCTGTCGTCGACGAGCGTGCCCTCGAGCGTCGGCACGCCCGCCCACGGCTGGACGCGCAGCGACCGGACACGTCCGGCGACCCGGGCTCGGGTTCGCCAGTGGGCCGACTCGATCGGGGTCGTCCCCCGGCACATCTCGGTCCAGTCGTCGACTTCGGGTTCCAGCGCGTCACGTCGCTTCAGGAGCCTCGTCAGGGGAGTCAAACCGGCACCTCGGCGTGGTGGTCGGCGCCCAGGTGATAGGGCACGAATGTCACGTTGGCATGGGGCAGCTGGGAGACGGCACGGGCGATCGAGTCGGCCGTGCGGTCGTGCAGCAGGCGGTGCCAGAACCGCCGGTACTCGCGCCGGGGCACCAGCACGGTCACCTCGGTCTCGCCGTCGAGAGCCTCGGCCACCACCTCGAGCACGCTGCGCGACACGCGGCGGTCGGGGCAGTCGACGAGCTCCAGCGGGAACCGGGACAGACCGAGCCGTCGCCACTCCTCGGCCAGCTGCTCCGCGCGATCGAGGTCGTAGGCGACGTGCACGGCACGCAGCTCGTCGGGCGCCAGGGCGCGGGCGTACTGCATGGCCCGGGCTGTACTGCGGTCGAGGCGGTCGACGAGGACCAGCACCACGTGGCGGCGCAGGATGGGGGCCTCGGCGGCCGCCTTGGCGTCCTCTTCGAGTTCGCTCGCCTCTGCCTCGTACTGCTTGTTGAGCCGGGTGAGGGCATACACCATCACCGGCACGAGCACGATGATCACCCATGCCCCGAGGATCGCCCCCTTGGGCTTGAACTTGGTGATGGCGATGATGATGTCGACCACAAGCGAAAGAACGGCGCCGGTGGCGTTGATGAACAGGCCCCGCCTCCAACCCTCCTCCTTCTCCTTGATGTGGTGGCGGGCCATCCCCGCCTGGGAGAGGGTGAAGCTGGTGAACACGCCGATGGCGTAGAGCGGGATCAGGCGGTCGACCTTGGCCTGAGTGAGCACGACGAGGACCGTCGCGCCCACGGCCAACGCGATGATGCCGTTGGAGAACACCAGTCGGTGGCCCCGCTTGGTGAGCTGCTTGGGCATGAAGTTGTCGCCGGCGTGGAAGCTGGCCAGGCGGGGGAAGTCGGCGAAGCTGGTGTTGGCCGCCAACACCAGGATGAGCATCGTGCCCGCCTGCAGGGCGAAGTAGAGGACATGGCCCACTGGACCGGTGCCGAACACGACCTTGCCGATCTGCGAGATGACCGTCGGCGTGCCCTTGGCGTAGGCGTTCACGTGCAGATGGGCGTCCAGCCACGAGAGCCCGAAGAACATGGCGCCGAGCGTCGACCCCATGATCACGAGCGTGGTGCGGGCGTTCTTCCACTCCGGCCTCCGGAAGGCGGGGACGCCGTTGGAGATCGCTTCCACACCAGTCACCGCCGCACCGCCGGACGCGAACGCCCGCAGCACGACGAACAGTGTCGCCCCCATCAGGAAGCCGTTGCCGCCATGGCCGGCGACCACCATCCCCGGCTTGTTGATCACCTGCACGGGCAGGTGTCCGAAGAGCATGCGGGCGAACCCGGTGACGAGGAGGGCCGCCATGGTGAAGATGAAGAAGTACGTGGGGATGGCGAAGATGCGGCCCGACTCCTTCACGCCCCGCAGGTTGCCGAAGGCGATGACGACGATGAAGGCAACGGCGATCGGGACGGCGTACGCCGTCAACGCCGGCGCTGCCGACGTCAGGGCTGCGGTACCCGCAGCCACCGACACCGACACCGTCAGCACGTAGTCGGTGAGCAGGGCGACCCCCGCGACCTGGGCGGGCAGCAGGCCGAAGTTGTCGCGGGTGACGATGTAGGCACCGCCGGCACTGGGATAGGCCTTGATCGTCTGGCGGTACGACAGGATCAGGAAGGCCAGGACAACCAGCAGGACGACGGTGATCGGCATCACCAGGCTGAAGGCGGCCACGCCGATGAACGGCACGAGGTGGGTGATGATCTCCTCGGTGCCGTAGGCGACCGACGAGAGGTTGTCGGACGCGAACACGGCGAGCGCCGTGGGCTTGCCCAAGCGCTCGTGCACCAGCTGGTCGGTGTGCAGCGGCTTGCCGAGCAGAGTGTTCTTGATGCGGTAGGCCCGCCGCTCAGGGAGCTCCACAGGCGGTGCCAGCGGGACCGGATGCGGCGGCTGTGCCGGCGGCGTCGTCCGCGGCGAAACTGTTTGCACGTTGTCTGGTGTACCGCCGGCCTCGTCAAGGACGCGTCAGGAGCGCGTCACTAGCCATCAAGATCGCGTCAAAATTCGTGTGTGAAGCGACTTCCGCCCACTGGGGGTGCGCCCTGGTTGGGCATCGCCGTCGGCGCGGCCACGGCCATCAGCGTGTCGGCGGCTCTTCTTCCGGTGCGCGTCGACGTGACACGCGCCACGCCCGCGCTCGTCCTCGTGCTGGGAGTCGTGGCCGCCGGCGTGATCGGCGGGAGCATCGCCGCGACCGTCGTCGCCATCATGTCCGCCGCCCTCTACAACCTCGTCTTCATCCCCCCTTACTGGACGTTCAAGGTCAACGTGGCCGACGACTGGGTTGCCCTTGTCGTCTTCCTCGCCGTGGCCCTGGCCATGGGTCTCCTCGTCGCCGGTCAGGCCGAACGGCGACGAGCGGCCGAGCAACGGGAGGGCGAGATCCGCACGCTGTACGAGCACCTGCGGGCGATGGGCGAAGAGCGGGAGCGGCTGGCGGAGGAGGCGACTCGGGCCCAGGTCCTCGAGCGCGTCGACGAGCAACGGGCCGCTCTGCTGCGGTCGGTGTCCCACGACCTGCGCACGCCCCTCGCCAGCATCAGGGCGGTGGCCAGCGATCTGCGGGACGGCACCGCCTACGACGACGAGACGAAGACGGAGCTGCTCGAGACGGTGTGCGACGAGGCCGACAGGCTCGACCGCATCGTCGCCAACCTGTTGAGCCTCAGTCGCATCGAAGCGGGCGCCATGAAGCCGGACCGCCAGGCTGTCGCGGTCGACGAGCTCGTCGCCGACCGCGTGCGCCGCCTCGGCGGACTCTTCCGCCAGACCCGCATCCAGGTGGAGATCCCGCCCGACCTGCCGCTCGTCGACGGCGACTACACGCAGCTCGACCAGGTGCTCACGAACCTGCTCGAGAACGCGGCCCGTTACGCGCCCCCGGCATCGCTCGTGCGCGTGACGGCCGAGGACCGCAACGGAATGGTGGAGCTCCGCGTGGCCGACGAAGGCATCGGGGTGTCCGACTGGGAGCGAGCGCGCATCTTCGAGCCCTTCCGCACGGGCGAGGGCTCACGGTCGAGCGGTGTCGGTCTCGCCATCTGCAAGGCGATCGTCGAGGCCCATGGGGGCACCATCGACGTCGAACGCACCGTCGGCGGCGGCGCCACCTTCGTCGTCTGCTTGCCGGTACGGAAGGTTCTTGCGCCTTGACCAAGGTTCTCGTCGTCGACGACGAGCCCGCTCTGTTGCGCGCCGTGCGGGCCGCCCTCACGGCCCGCCAGTACGACGTGGCGACGGTCGGGACCGGCCAAGGGGCCATCGACGCCATCGCCCTCGGCGCCCCTGACGTCGTCGTCCTGGACCTCGGGCTGCCGGACATCGACGGCATCGAGGTGTGCCGGCGCGTGCGCGAGTGGTCCGACGTCCCGATCGTCGTCCTCTCGGCCGACGGCGCCGAGGACCGCAAGGTGCAGGCCCTCGACGAGGGCGCCGACGACTACGTCACCAAGCCCTTCTCGACGGCGGAGCTCCTGGCCCGGATCCGCGTCGCCCTCCGCCACCGCAACCACGACGCGCCTGCAGGCGACGACGCCGTGCTCGCGGTCGGCGACTTGGAGGTCGACCTCGCCCGCCACGCGGTGACGGTCGCTGACCGAAACGTCGACCTGACGCCGAAGGAGTTCGCCTTTCTCGCCCTTCTGGCCCGCTGGCCCGGCCGCGTGCTCACGCACCGGACGATCCTGCAGGAGGTGTGGGGTCCCGAGTACGGGAGCGAGAGTCAGTACCTGCGCGTCTACGCCAGCCAGCTGCGCAAGAAGCTGGACGACGACCCCGCCCGCCCCCGCCTCGTCACGGAGCCGGGTGTGGGGTATCGGCTGGTTGATCCGGCGTCGGACGGGGGCTGACCACCTCACCGTTTCCTGCGAGTGGTGCAACGGTCTCGGCCGGGGCCGGTCCGCCCTTACGCCGGCCACGCTTGGTCGCGGCAGAGACGTGGTACGGCACCGACGTCACCACAATGCCCTCGCGGAACAGCAGGCGACCCTTGAGGAACAGGGCGCTCTGGTTGTGAAGGATGTGCTCGTACCACTTGCCGACGACGAACTCAGGGATGACCACGGTGATGGTGTCGTTCTGCCACCGGTCGTCGAGCTCGTCGATATAGCGCTCGACGGGCTCGACGAGCTCTCGGTAGGGCGAGTAGATGATCTCGAGGGGCACGTCGAGCTGGAAGGCCCTCCACTGCTTCTCGATCTCCTCCCGCCCCTCGTCCTCGAAGGCGACATACGCGGCGACGAGGTGCTGGGGGCGCAGCGACCGGGCGTAGTCGAGCGCCTTCAGCACGCCGCGGTGCACGCGCCCGACGAGCACGACGACGGTGTGGTTTATGGCCTCGTGACGCACCTGCTCGGGCTCGACTTCGAGGGCGCCGGACACGCGGTCGTAGTGACGCCTGATGGCGGAGAACAGGGCGATGATCAGCGGCACGACCACGATCGGCAGCCAGGCGCCGGACGTGAACTTGGTGCCGGCCACGATGAGGAGCACGATGAACGTGGCCGCGGCGCCCACGCCGTTGACGACCATGTTGCGGCGCCAGCCCTGCTCCTTCAGGCGGCGGTGGTGCACGACCATGCCGGCCTGGCTCAAGGTGAAGGCGGTGAACACGCCGACGGCGTACAGGGGGATGAGGGCGTTGGTCAGGCCGCCGAAGGCGACGATCAACATGGCTGCGGCGCCGGCGAGGAACACCACGCCATTGGAGAACACGAGGCGGTCGCCCCGGTTGGCGAACTGTCGGGGCAGGTAGCCGTCGCGAGCGATGATCGACGACAGCCGAGGGAAGTCGGCATACGCGGTGTTGGCGGCCAGCGTGAGGATGGCGGCCGTCGAGAACTGCAGGATCCAGTAGATCGGGCCGCCGCCGTAGACCGCTCGCCCCATCTCCGAGATGACCGTCTCGTCGTGGCTCGGGTACGGGTGCAGGTGGTGGGCCAGGACCGAAACGCCGAAGAAGAGCACGCCCAAGATCACGCCCATCCACACGATCGTTGTCGCCGCGTTGTGTGACTTCGGCCGGCGGAAGGCGGGCACGCCGTTGGAGATGGCCTCGACGCCGGTCAGGGCGACGGCGCCGGACGAGAAGCCTTTCAGCAGGAGGAAGAGCCCGAGCGAGCCGCCCGTTACCGCCGTGGCCACCGACTTGTGGGGGTCGAAGGGAATGGGCTTGATGTGCCCGAAGAACGAGCGGAACAGCCCGTACCCCACGAGCAGGGCGATACTGACGATGTAGATGTAGGTGGGAACGGCGAAGATCCGGCCGGACTCCTTCACGCCGCGCAGGTTGGCGACCGTGATGACGCCGATGAGGATGAGCCCGAGCAGGACGCGTTGGTGGATCAGGCCCTGGAACTGGGGCAGCGACACGATGGCGGCGACGCCGGCCGAGATCGACACCGCCACAGTGAGGATGTAGTCGACGAGCAACGAGGCGCCGGCGATGAGCGAGGGGTATTCCCCCAGATTCTCCCGGCTGACGATGTACGACCCGCCGCCGCTGGGATAGGCGAAGATCGTCTGGCGGTACGAGGTGACGACGATCGTCAACAGGACGGCGACGACGATCGAGATGGGGATGAGGTGGGCCAGCCCGAGGGCGAGGCTCGAGCCGCCCACGGCCGTGACGAACAGGATCTCCTCGGTGGCGTAGGCCGTCGAGGAGATGGCGTCCGACGAGAACGTCGCCAGAGCGATCACCTTCGGCAGGAGCTGGTGCTCCTGCTCCTCGGTGGGGATCGGGCGGCCCACGAGGAGCCGCTTCATCATCGAGTACACGAGGCCCTCACGATACGCCCGGAGCGTTTCGAGCCTGTTTCGTGATTTTGCTGGTCCGGCAACGGGCGTGTTGCATGGATGCTCGTGCACATCGTCGTCGTCGGTTGCGGGCGGGTGGGGTCAGAGCTCGCGGGAGAGCTCGAGGCCCAGGGCCACACCGTGGCGGTGATCGACAAGAACAGGAACGCCTTTCGCCGGCTGCCTGACCGCTTCACGGGCCGGGCCGTCCTCGGATTCGGCTTCGACCGCGACCACCTCGAGCAGGCCGGCATCCGCGAGGCGGGCGCCTTGGCTGCGGTGACGAGTGGGGACAACTCGAACATCCTGACCGCACGGATCGCCCGGGAGACCTACGAGATCGCCAACGTGGTGGCCCGCATCTACGACCCCCGCCGCGCCGTCATCTACCAGCGCCTCGGCATCCCGACGGTCGCCACGGTGGCGTGGACCACCGACCAGGTCGTCCGCAAGCTCTTTTCCGACCAGTGGGCCAACGAGTGGTCCGACGCCAGTGGGACCGTCGACCTGGTCGAGCGACTCCTGCCCGGCACCTGGGCCGGGCGCAAGCTGACCGAGTTGGACGAGGGCGACCGCTATCGCCTGGTGGCGCTCACCCGCGGCGGTCAGGCCCGTCTGGCCACGCCCGAGCTCGTGGGCCAGGAGGGCGACCTTCTCTACATGGCCGTCCGGCGCGACTCCCGCGAGGAGCTCGACTCCCGCTTGACCGAGGAAGGGAGGCACGCGTGAAGGTCGCCATCGCAGGCGCCGGCAACGTCGGCGTCTACATCGCCGGCGACCTCCGCGACGCCGGCCACGAGGTCATGGTGATCGAGCAGGACCCCGACCTCGTGGCCCGCCTTCGTTCGACGCTCGACGTGCAGTGGTTCATCGCCGACGCCTGTGAAGTGAGCTCGCTGCACGAGGCAGGGCTGGAGACGGTGGACGTGGTCGTGGCCGCCACCGGTGACGACGAGGACAACCTCGTCATCTCGCTCTTGGCCAAGCAGGAGTTCGCCGTCCCCCGCGTCGTCGCCCGCGTCAACCATCCGCACAACCAGTGGTTGTTCAACGAAGCGTGGGGCGTCGACGTGTCGGTGTCGACACCACACCTGCTGACAGCGCTCGTCGAGGAGGCGGTCTCGGTCGGTTCCCTCGTCCGCCTCCTGCAGTTCCAGGACGCCCGCCTGGTGGAGGTCACGCTCGCCGCGGGATCGCCGGCGGCGGGCAAGTCAGTGGCCGAGCTCGGCGTGCCCCGCGACGCCACCGTCGTCGCCGTCATCCGGGAGCGGCACGTCATCGTGCCCCGCGGCGAGACGCGCGTCGAGCCCGGGGACGAAGTGCTCGTCCTCGTCACGCCCGAGTCCGAGGACGAGGTGAAGTCCCTCCTCGTCGGAGAACCGCAGCACGCCGGTTAGATCAGTTCGTAGCTGGGGTTGAACATCAGCAGCCGGCCCTTGGGACCGGTGGCCGCACCGCGGCCGCTGACGACGATCCGCTTGCCGGGCACCACACCGGCGATCTTGCGGCGTCCCGTCCACACCAGGACCATCGACCCCGTGCCGTCGGTGATCGTCGCCTCCAGCGACGGCGAGCCGGCTCGGGGGACGATCCGCATCGACGTGATCTCGCCGACGACCGTTCCCTCGACACGGGCCGGTAGATCGGCGATGGACACGGCGCCGGCGCGCCCTTCGCAGAACCGACGCAGCCGCTCGGCGTCGAGCTCCGACACCGACGTCGTCAGGTTCTTGAAGAGCTTTTTCAGCGCCACGGCGTCGTTACGGGCGGAGTCCGTTCCCGTCGAGCTCCTCGTCGTGGCGCATGACGAGGCGCACCGCCGTTCCCTCGCCAGACGAAGCGAACTCGACCTCGTCGACGAGGGCGCGGATCAGAGGGATGCCAAGGCCACGCTCGAACTTGAGGCGCTCGGGGTCGGTCACGGGCGGGTGCTCGGGAAGGTTGGACACGTCGAACCCCGTGCCCCGGTCCTCGATGCGCACCTCGAGGTGGTCGTCGTCGGCCCAGCACTGGACGAGCACTCGTTCGTCGGTTTCCAACGCGTCGTGGGCCTCGATGGCGTTCGTGCAGGCCTCCGACACGGCGATCTTCAGGTCGTCGACGCGGTCGTCGGACAGCTGAGTCTCGGCCGAGGCCATCGCCGACACCACCAAGCGAGCCAGTGCCACAAACTCGGCCCCTGCCGGGATCTCGAGTTGGACGGCCCGCTCGTCGATCATCTCACCATCAGGAGGCGGCGCCGACAGCGTCGTCGACGGAGTCGTAGATCGAGAAGACCTTGGTGAGGCCCGTGATCTCGAAGACCTTGAGGATGCGGCTCTGGGTGCACACGAGCAGCAGGTCACCGTCGTGGCTGCGCAGACGCTTCAGACCGCCGACGAGCACGCCGAGGCCGGTGGAGTCCAGGAAGTCGACCCCCTCGAGGTCGATGATGATCCGGTGCTTGCCCTCGCTGACGAGCTCGATGAGCCGTTCGCGAAATCGCGGTGCCGTGTAGACGTCGACCTCTCCGCGCACGGCCAAGACGGTGTATCCGTTGCGTTCAGAGACGTCGAGACCGAGATCCATTGCGGGCCTCCTACCCGTGGGCGTGCGCTCGGGAAACCTAGCAAGAGTGCCCCTCGATACCGTGACTCGAACGTGCGTCCTGACCTCGAAGATCTGCTGAGAGGACTGGCGAGCTGCGACCAGCTCGTGCATCTCGAACGCATTTCCGCCCGGCCGGCGCGCACCGCACAGACGGCGCAGCCACTGCCCGACGAACTGGCTGGGCTGGTCCCGGACGGAGGACTCTGGACGCACCAGGCGGCCGCCATCGACCTCGCACGCGGCCGCAGGTCGGTGGCGGTGGCGACGGGCACGGCGTCGGGCAAGTCGCTGTGTTACCAGCTGCCGATCGCCGAGGCCGCCCTTGGCTCACGGCCGGGAACGGCGCTGCTGGTGTTTCCGACCAAGGCCCTCGCTCAGGACCAGCTTCGGGCCCTCGCAGCGATGGACGTTCCCGGCCTCGTCCCCGTCACCTACGACGGCGACACCCCGGCCAACGAACGAACGTGGGCCCGCCGACACGCCACCGCCGTCCTCACCAACCCCGACATGCTCCACGTCGGCATCCTCCCGCACCATGGCCGCTGGGCCACGTTCCTCATGCGCCTGCAATACGTCGTGCTCGACGAGCTGCACACCCTGCGCGGAGTCTTCGGTTCCCATGTCGCCCACCTGCTCCGCCGCCTGCGCCGGCTGTGCGTTCACTACGGCGCCGATCCGACGTTCATCTTCGGCTCGGCCACGATCGGCAAGCCGGCCGAACTGGCGTCCGCCCTGTGCGGGGTGCCGGTGACCGAGGTGGACGACGACGGCTCGCCGCGTGGCGAGCGGCTGTTCGCGCTGTGGAACCCGCCGCTCACGGACGAGCGTGCGGGAACGCGGGCGTCGACCAACGTCGAGACGGCGGACCTGCTGGCGTCGCTGGTCGGCGCCGGGTACCGCGGCATCGCCTTCGCCCGCAGCCGCAAGGGCTCCGAGCTCATCGCCTCATACGCGCGGCGGCGCCTGCCGCCCGAGCTGTCGGCGATGGTCCGGCCTTACCGCGGCGGCTACCTCGCCGCTGAGCGGCGGGAGATCGAGAGCGAGCTCTTCGAAGGGCGTCTGGCCGGCGTGGTGGCGACGAGCGCGCTCGAACTCGGCATCGACGTGGGCACGCTCGACGCCTGCATCCTGAACGGCTTCCCGGGCACGATCGCTTCCATGTGGCAGCAGGCGGGTCGCGCCGGCCGCGCCCGCCAACGATCGTTGGCCACGCTGGGCGCGGGCGAGGACCAGCTCGACCAGTGGCTCATGGCTCATCCCGCCGAGGTGTTCACGCGCCCTCCCGAGCCCGCCGTCGTCAACCCGGCCAACCCTTTCGTCCTGCTGCCGCACCTCATGTGCGCGGCGTACGAGAAGCCGCTCGTGCCCGAGGACGAAGCCTTCTGGTCCGACCTCGGCGACGGCGTCGTCGAGGACGCCGTCCGCCAGCTGGTCGTCGACGACCGGCTTCGGGTGCGGGGCCGGCGTGCCTTCTACGCCGGGCAGGGGGCGCCCGCGTCGGGCATCGGGCTGCGCACGGGGTCGTCCGTCGACTACAGCATCGTCGACGGCGACGGACGGCTGATCGGGACCGTCGACGAGAACCGCGCGTTCTCGCTCGTCCACCCCGGTGCCCTGTACCTGCACCAGGGCCAGCAGTACCGGGTCCGCGAGCTCGACCTCGACGACCGGGCCGCCATCGTCGCGCCTAGCCAGGCTGACGAGTACACGCAGCCGCGGACCGACACCGACATCCGCATCCTGTCGACCGACGACACCGTCACCGTGGGACGCGCTCGTCTGTCGGTGGGTGCCGTCGAGGTCACCGAGCAGGTCATCGCCTTCCAGCGCAAGCACCTCTTCACCGGCGAGGTCTTGGGCATAGAGGAGCTCGACCTGCCGCCCACCCGACTGGTCACGCGCGGGTTCTGGTACACGGTCGGCGACGACGTGCTGGCGGGTGCCGGACTGGTGCCGGCGCGGGTGCCGGGCACGGTGCACGCCGCCGAGCACGCGGGCATCGGGATCCTCCCGCTGTTCACCATCTGCGACCGCTGGGACGTCGGAGGCGTGTCGACCAACTGGCAACCCCAGACGGGAATGGCCACGATCGTGATCTACGACGGCTACCCGGGTGGCGCCGGCATCGCCGAGCTCGGCTTCGCTGCCGGGCGCGGGCACGTCGAGGCGACGCTGGAGGTCGTCTCCAACTGCCCGTGCGAGACCGGGTGCCCGTCCTGCGTGCAGTCGCCGAAGTGCGGCAACTGGAACGAGCCCCTCGACAAGGCCGGGGCGATCGCGTTGCTTCGGGCGATCCTGGCTTGATGAGGAGACTGCTGAGCAAAGCCGAGCACGCATCTCGCCGGCCCTCGACGCCGCTCGCTGCGTTCTCGTCCTCGCCTTACGGCTACGAGTAGGGCTTCGTCCTGCGGCGTTGCGAGCGACGCCGAAATGGCTCGGCGATCTTCGCACCTCCATTTGCTCAGCAGGCTCTTAGCCGAGCCCGATCGGCTCGTCTAGGCGCTTCTTGAACAACCGGAGGTGCAAGGCTCCGAGGAAGAGCACGGCCCCACCCGCAACCGGCACCAGGTAGCCGCGGCCATTGCTGCTGCTGTGGCGACCGGGCGTCACGGCGACCGCAGAGTTGTCGCCTTCGCCGTCGGCTCCGGGATTCTCGCCGGCGTCGGGGAGACCGCGCACGAAGCCAGGGTCGGGCGTGACGGACTCGGTCGTGGACGGGCTCGCCGATGGGGAGCCGAAGTTGGAACCGGAGAAGCCCGAGTTGCGGTTCACGCCTGACGGGGTGCCCTTGAGCACCGGCGGCGGGCCGTTGCCCCTCGGAGCCGTCGTCGGTGTCGTCGTGGCGCCGGGCGGCGGGTTCGGCACCGTCACCTTGTTGCTCATGCTCTTGGAGCGGTCAGACGGCACGTACGAGGTGCTGTCGCCGCTGGGCCCGTTGCGGCGGGTCTCGATCTCATAGACGTAGTCGCCGCCGCGGTTGGCGGTGTCGAAGTCGATCACCGTGACGCGAGCGCCGTTGTCGAGCTGGGGCGTCTGCGCGATCGCACGGAAGTCCTTGTCGTCGGGTCCCTTGCGCCAGATGAAGTACGCCTGGATGTCAGGCGTGGTGGCGTCCCGGTCCCACGAGACGATCGTGCTGCGGTTCTGCTTGTCGACGGCCGCCGTCACGCCGGTCACGTCCGGCGGAGGCACGACGACCGCGAAATCGGTACTCGCTTTTGCGTCGTTGGACTTTCCCCACACCGGGTCCGTTGCGTTCGCTGTTGCGTCGACGTGGTATGGCCCGTTGTACGCGGCAGACGGCAGCGGATAACTCGTGATCGTGTAGTGCCCGTTCCCGTCGGGCTTGCACTCAGCTCCCGGACACACGTCCTGCGCCTTGAACGTCGGGTGGTGGGCGGGGTCCGGACCGGTCCATGACATGGTGGCCGTCGCAGCTGCGCTCGCACCCGATTCGTCGACGTCAAACTGCCCCGAGAGCAGGGGAGGGTTCGTGGGTTGGTTGTTGACCGTCGTGAAGGCAACGCTGATCGAGAACTTGCTCACAACTGGGGGGTTCGGTGGCGCGGCATGAGCCGTAGACACCCCGGACGACAGTGCGGCGATGGCGCTGACGGCGACGGCCGCCAGGCCGCGGCGAATCACGCGCCCTGCAGGTCTTTGACCCAGACCGCCTGGACGATGATGCGCTTGGCCGCCGAACCCTTGGGATGACATGACGTGAGAGTGAGGGTCTTGTCGGGTGTCTGGTTCAACACCGACAGGTCGGACTTGTCGACGACGAACGGCGGCTTCTTCAGCTGGTACACGCAGCCACCGATCGGGGTGTCGAGCTCGATCTGGTCGCCGACCCTGAGTTGGTCGATGTCGGCGAAGGGCTTGCCGTACGTGGTGCGGTGGCCGGCGATGGCGACGTTGCCCTTTTCACAGGGCAGCGGCGTCTGCGGGTAGTGACCGGCACCGGCGCGCAGCGCAGTAGGCGTGACTCCCTCCACGACCACGACATCGACGTGGATCGGGGGAATCTTGATACGGGTCAGGCTGTCGCCGACGCCGATGGCGCGGTTGCGGTACTTCTGCTTGAGCTCCCCGCTCGCCAGCTGCTTGGAGAGCTTGTTCTGCAGGCGGTTCTGGTAGAGGTTCGTGGCGAACGGGTACGCCAGCAGGGCGACGCCGGCTACGAGCAGCAGGGCAGAAACCACAGAAACTGCGCGCTTCGCCCACGGCCGCGTGCGGAAGTAGTTCAGGAAGTAATCGACCCAGTTGGTCCTGCCCGGGCCTTCAACGGTCGCCATCGCGAGCCAGAGTACCGGCCACTTTTCGTAGTGCAAGGCGCCCGCAGCGGCGCCTATGGCGTCCTTGTCACCTCTCGACGCGCATGGTGGCAGACGCGTGCATGTCGACGTCGCCGATCGCCGCTCCGACCAGCGGGACGTTCGTCGGCGCCCGGTACGTGACGGTCACACGGACATGGCTGCCCGGCCCGCCTCGCCCCGTCATGGAGATCTGGAGGCGATCCGACGCCAATGTCGACGAACCGGCGGCGGCGCGCTTGGTTGCGTCGACGGACGGGTCGACGGCGGCCTGGCGGACGCCCTCACGGGCGGCGTGGACGACCAGCACCTCGTCGCGCACGAGGAAGCCCAGCTGCACGAGGGCCAACAGCAGCAGGGCGACCAGCGGCAGCACGAGGGCCAGCTCGACCGCGGCCTGGCCCTCGCACCGCCCCTTGGGTGAAGCCCTCACTTCACCTTGCCGGTGATGCTGTTCATGATCGTGTCGAGCAGCTTGCCGACCAGATTGGTGTGCGTGGCCCAGCCCACGATGAGCAAGGCGACGGCGGCGGCGCCCAGCAGGACGAGCGCGTACTCCGCCGTCGCTTGACCGCGCTGGTCGTGGCGAACACGCGAAACGAACGTGCGCGCGGAGAGGTACAGGTAGATGGCGAGCATCGGTGCTCCTTTTTGGTGATTCGGGTTAGAAGTGCAACGACCGGACCGCGCCGGCGATGAGAGGCGCCACGGTGAGCAGCGCGAACGCCGGCAGCGTGCAGCCGACGAGGGGGAAGAGGAGCTTGACGGGGATCCGGCGGGCCGCTTCTTCGGCCCGCCGGCGGCGGTCACGGCGTACCTCGTCGGCCAGGCGCTCGAGCCCGGCCGAAAGCGGTGCGCCATAACGCTCCGAAGCCACGAGGGCGGCAACCAGGGGCCGGATCGATTCACCTGCGCGCGCCGGGACGTCGTCGAGGGCCTCGGCGAGGCGCCTGCCGACGTCGACCTCGTCGCACACCCG
>CADDZP010000018.1 GCA_902812475.1 Actinomycetota bacterium
CGCCGGCAGCGCTCGAGCGGCGAGCCACGCCGGGGCACACTCGCCTCGAATGATCGAAGCAGACGACGCCGTGTTGGCGTCGACACAAGAACGGGCGGCGACACTGACGGTTCGCCACACGACGTTCACAGGGCCGCCGGTGCGAGGATCGACGAGGTGATGGACCTCCTCGGACCCACGCATCCAGCGACGCACCGTCGTGCTCGACGTGGCCAAGCCGCCGCTCTCGACGCGGACCGTCGCTGCAACATCGGAGTCACAAGCGCCATGCCAGTCTGCGACGCCGACCGTCCAGCCTCCTTCGGGGGCCGGGCCGGCGACAGCGATGTCTCCGCCGAGGCCGACAAGTACGCCAGATCCCACGGCGTCGGCCGCTCGCCGTGCGGCCGTGTCGGCGGCCCACGCCTTTGCCGTCGCGCCCAAGTCGAGTTGCACGCCAGTCGGGACCGTCACGGTGCCATCGGGCTCGACGGTGACGCATCGCCACCCGGGTATGCGCGCGAGGCGGGCGACGGCCGGTCCGGTCGCGGCCATTGACCCGAAGTCCTTGTCGTAGCCGAGCACGCGTACCGCTTGGCCGACCGTCGGGTCGACGTCGCCGTCGGTCAGGGTTGCGGCCCGAAGGGCAACCTCGATGGCATCACGCAACACCGCGCTGACGCGCGTCGGCTGTCCGGCTGCGGCATTGAGCGCCGTCAGGTCCGAGTCTTCTCGAAAACGGCTGCAAGCCTTGTCAATGGCGTCGAGGTGGTCCTGCACGATCCATTGCGTCTCGCTGAGCGCGCTGGGATCGGCAACTGCGACGGTCGCCTCGGTTCCGAACATAGGAAACCGAACTCGCGTAACGGTTTCGGCGCTCACGAGCCTCCCGAAACGGCATGCGGGGGCACGCGACGCACCGTGCGCGCCGGGGCCGGCGCCACTGTGACGGCCGGACGGACCGGTGCAACCGGGCGCGGCGCCGTCACTGGCGGCTGCAGCACTCGGTGCGCTGCCGTTGGCGTGCGGAGGGCGGCGGTCGGTGGCGGCGCCGTGGTCGGCGGTTCGGTCGTCGTTTCCGCAACGGGCGGGGCAACCGCGTCGGCTGGAAGGGGGACCGCGGCCACCCGCTGCCCGCTGCGACCTGGAAAGGCGTGAGCGGCAACGGCGGAGAAGACGCCAGTGAGCGCCACGCCTGCCGCCAATGCACCGCGAGTAATCCACGAAACGCGTCGGAGGCCAGCGTCGCGCGCCGCGATAGCAGCATCGCTGGGCATGGGATCGACTGTCGCGGGTGGACCTGAAGGAAACCTGAAACAGCTAGTCAGGTTGCGGGCGTCGGCTGTTGCCATTGTGGACAGGGAGCCGTAGTTCGAGCACAGCACCACCACCCGGGTGGGTGGATGCGCTTACCGACCCACCGTCTGCCTCGGCGACCTGTCGCACGATCGCCAGTCCCAGGCCCGATCCTGGCAAACCGCGCGCCGCCGGTGACCGGTAGAAGCGATCGAACACATGGGGGAGATCCTCGGGCGCGATACCTGGACCGTGGTCGCGCACGACGACGGTGCCGTTTCCGGATGTGACCTCGACGAGCCCGTTGGTCGGGCTCCACTTCACGGCGTTATCTAAGAGGTTGGCGACGGCGCGCTCCAGGCGAGCGTGACCGGCCCGCACGAGACTCGGGTGCAACTCGACATTGAGCTGCACGCCCTTGGTACGGGCGTGACTCTCGCTTCGCGCGACGACATCGGCAACCAACTCGTCGAGGGCGAGCTCCTCCGCATCGGAATCAGGCTCCTCGCCGCGCGCCAGTTCCACCAGGCTGGCGACGAGTCCCGTCAACTCCTGGGTCTGGTCGACGACATCGCTCAGCAACTGCTCGCGCTCGGTCGGCGAAAGCTCCTCGACGCGCCGCAGGACCTCGACGTTGGTCCGCAAGCTCGTCAGCGGCGTGCGCAGCTCGTGCGACGCGTCTGTCACGAGTTGATGCTGCGTCCGTTGCGATCCCTCGAGCGCCGCGAGCAAGCGGTTGAAGCTTGCGGTCAGGCGACCGAGCTCGTCGCGCCGCCCATCCTCCACTCGCCGGCTGAGGTCGGCGGTCTCGCCGACGTCCTCCACGGCGTCGGTGAGTCGATCCAGCGGAACCAGCGCAGTCCGAGTCACTACCCAGCCGAGTCCGGCGGCGAGCGTGACGCCGCCGATGGCGACCAACCCGAAGATGACGGCCAGCCGGCGCAGGTTCCGGTCGACCTCCTCGAGGGAGCGAGCAACCTGCAGGGCGGTGCCATTGTCCAGCGGTACGGTCAGCACCCGCAGGTGCTCGTTTGCCGATCGCACAGTCGACAATGACGAGCCGCGTTGAGTTGCGGCGACGGTGCGGGCCACGCGGGAGACAGGGAACGACGCTGCCCCGCCGCCCAAGCCCGAGGCCGACCCGTCCGATGACACGATCTGGGCCAGGCCGCCGGCGCGCGCCATCTCGTCGCGGCCCTCGGCTCCTTCGGCCATGTCGCCCCCACGAGCGAGGCGAGCGACCGTGTCGACCCGGCTGCGCAGGGTCTCGTCGACCGAGTGCACGAGGTCGTGGCGCAGCACCAAGAACGCGACGCCGCTGGAAAGAAGGACGGCCACGGCCACAGCAGCCGCGGCCGCAAGTGTCAGGCGGGCGCGGAAGGTCATTCCTCGCGCAGCACGTAGCCGACGCCACGCACTGTCTGAATCAGGCGGGGCTCGCCCTCGTCCTCGGTCTTGCGCCGCAGGTAGCCGACGAAGACCTCGAGGGAGTTCGACCCCGTCCCGCCGTCGTATCCCCAGACGCGGTCGATGATCGTCGACCGCGGAAGGACCTGACGGGGGTGTTCGAGGAAAAGTTCGAGCAGGGCCATCTCCGTCCTCGTGAGCTTGAGAACGCGATCGCCGCGTCGAACCTCGTAGGTCACCGGGTCGAGCGCCAGGTCGGCGAATCGCAAGGCCTCCCCGTCGGCCGGCCAGCGCCGCAGGAGAGCGCGCAGGCGAGCCAGCAGTTCGGGCAGGGCGAAGGGCTTGACCAAGTAGTCGTCGGCGCCGGCATCGAGACCCTCGACGCGGTCGGACACCGCGTCCTTGGCGGTCAGCATCAGCACGGGCGTCGGGTCCGAGATGGCCCGGAGGCGCCTGCACACCTCCAGTCCGTCGACCTCAGGCATGCGCACGTCCAGAACCAGTGCGTCGGGCGGCGACGCCACCACCGCCTCGAGGGTCTGGCGGCCGTCGGCTGCGAGCATCACGTCGTAGCCCTCGAGCCGCAGTGCCCGCTCCAGCGAGCGGCGTACAGCCAGGTCGTCATCGGCCACGAGGACGCGCATATCGCTGAGTGTCACCTGCTTACCTGAAGATTTCCGAAGAACTTCCTGGATGCACGTCCCGACAGATTCCCAGATTGTTCCAAGCTCGTTCCCATCGTGAGCTGAGGCCAGCGGCGTTGCGTCAAGGGAGAGCCTGAGCTTCAGGCAACCGTCAGGTTTCCGATCGACACTGCAACCGTGGCACGCCTTGCTCCCGAGATGGCTCGGGGATCGACTCCAGCTCGCTTCCAGCCGCAGCCGGACGGGGGTGGGTGGCGCCTGTTCGGCGTGCTCGCCGCAACGGCAGTCGTCGTAGCCGTGGTGGCGTCGTGGCTTACGAACCTTCCGAAGGGTCCCGGTTCCGGCGCGACCGCCATTGGGCAGCTAGCTGGGTTCGCGTGTTCGCTCGCCGCCCTCCTCGCGGTGGCGCTGATGGCGCGTATCCCGGTGGTCACCAACGTGATCGGCTCGGATCGCAGTGTGCGCTGGCACCGATGGGCGGCGGTGGCGACGGTTGCGTTGCTCGCAGTGCACATCGTCGCTGTCGCCGTCGGGTATGCCGCCGCCGACCAGGTGAACGTCGCCCACGAGCTGTCGACGCTGATCTCCACATATGCCTGGATGCTGGCCGCCACCGTCGCCGCCGTGCTGTTCTTCGGCGTCACGGCGATGTCGGTGCAGCGGGCCCGCCGGCGCATGCGATACGAGACTTGGCTGTTCGCGCATTGGTATGTCTACCCGGCGATGTTTCTGGCCTTCGGCCACGAGATCACCGACGGAGCCAGCTTCGTGCACGCGACCGCGCCCACGTTGGCGTGGACGTGGCTCCACCTCGTCGTGGGGTGCGCGCTCGGCTGGTACCGCGTCGTGCTCCCCGCATGGCAGATGCTGACCCACCCGATGGTGGTGGAAGAGCTCCGCCACGAAGGAACGGCAGGCGTCACGCTGACACTGGTAGGAAGACGCCTGGACGACTACGGCGCCCACGCCGGTCAGCACGTGCGGGTGCGATTCCTGACGCGTGACGGTTGGTGGCAGTCACATCCGTTCTCGTTCTCGGCGCTCCCCACACCGACGTCCTGGCGAATCACGGTCGCCTCGAGTGGCGACTACACGTCACACGTGCAAGGCATCCGACCCGGCACCCGCGCCGTGGTGAGTGGCGTCTACGGTCACCTCACGTCCTCCCGGCGCAGCGCCGATCGCGTGTTGCTCGTCGGGGGCGGCAGCGGCATCACGCCTCTGCGCGCTTTGCTGGAGGCCTTCCCGCCAGGCACCGACGTCAAGGTCGTGTACCGGGCGCGCGGGCGCGAGGATCTCATGCTCAAGCCCGAGCTCGACGCGCTGGCAGCCGAGCGGGGCGGAGAGGTCAACTATCTCCTGGGGCGCCGCCATCGCGATCCCCGTCGGGACGTCACATCTCCCGGATCACTACGCCGACTCGTGCCGGACGCACCCGCCCGTGAGACTTACGTCTGCGGCCGGTCGGGCTTCGTCGACGCGGTCGTGGGGTCTCTCGAGGCCAACGGCGTCCCGTCCCACCGCATCCATACCGAACGTTTCGACACCTGAGAAAGATCATGAAACGAGCAGTCCCCACCATCGCACTCTCAGCGGCCGGTCTCACCTGGCTGCTCCACGCCCAAGGCGTCATCGACACCCAGGCTGCCAGTCACTCGACAGCCGCTCCCCCGACGACGGCGCCAGCGGCCGGCGGTACGCCACCCGAAGCCGATGCTCCGACGACGCAGAGGCGCCAAACGGCGCCGCCAACTACACGGGCGCCTTCGTCAGGCAGCCGGACCGTGGACGGGCCGGTAGTCGATACTCGCTACGGGCCGGTGCAGGTGGAGGTCGTCGTGGCTGGTGGGCGTATCTCCGACGTGAAGGCGCTCGAGTATCCCAACGAGGCCCGCCGCTCGCAGCTCATCAGTGAGCAGGCACTGCCGTTGCTCCACGACGAAGTGGTCCAGCTACAGAGCGCAAACATCGACACCATCAGCGGCGCTACGTACACGTCGGACGCCTACGCCCAATCGCTGCAGTCCGCCCTTGACAGCGGCGGAGTCGTCAGCCAGTGAGGGAGGTCCGCCGCGCCGAGGACGTCATGGGCACCACCGTGTCGATGCTCGCTCATGTCGAGACTTCGGACGCCGAGCGGATCGAGGGATCGATGGACGACGCGATCGCCTGGCTTCACGAGGTCGACGATCGCTTCACGACGTATCGACCCGGGAGCGAATGGTTGCGCTACTGCGCCGGGCAGGTGGCCGCCGCCGACGTTCATCCCGACGTGAGACATGTCCTCGCCCGCGTGGTCGAATTGGGGAGCGAGACGCGCGGCGCCTTCCGAATCGACGCCGACCCCAGCCGCCCGCCCGACCCTGCGGCCTTCGTCAAGGGCTGGGCCGTCCAGCGAGCTGCAGACATCCTCGTCGGTGCCGGCGCGTCGGCGGTCTGCGTCAACGGCGGCGGCGACGTCGCCGCCTGGCGCCTGCACGGGGCGTGGCGCGTCGGCATTCAGGATCCTTTCGACCGATCCGCCGTGCGTGCAGTGGTCGACGTCGACTGCGGTGCGGTTGCGACGTCGGGTGCCTACGAACGAGGGGGACACGTCTTCGACCCGCGAACGGGCGGGCCGGCCGAAGGCTTGGCGAGCGTGACGGTCGTCGGTCCGGACCTGGGGACGGCGGACGCCTACGCCACCGCCGCGTTCGCGCTCGGTCCCGACGCACGGGCCTGGCTGCGCACCCTCGACGGCTACGGGGCCTACATCGTCGACGAACAGGGGAGCGCCGAGGCAATCGGTCTGGCTGTGGCCTGCTGACCGCTTCGCCGGGTCGGCTTGCCCTGACGCGGACAGGTGGCTACGGCGGCTATGACCACAACGACGAGGTCTTCTGCTACCGCATGGCGATCTGACCGGGCGAGCTCCGCCCGGCTACGACGCCCGCCGAGCCGGTTCGTCGTCTGTGACCGGTGGTGCCGGCCAGTGGTCCTGACTCGGCGACGCCGGGGCGGTCCGGCATCGCGGCAGACGCTGGCGTCACGCGAACCACGCTGGTCCGAGGTACTCAACGGTGACCTCGCCCTCCCTCAACGACCACAGCAAGGCCCACTCTTCCTCTCCGGGAATGACCACGGCCCAAAGCGGGGGATCGACAAAACGATGCCTCCGGACCCATTCGACGCCCGGGTCGGCCTCGAGCTGATCGAGGACACGGTTGACCGCAGCGAGGAGCTGGGGCCGCGCCACGTCCGCCTCGAGTCGCCGTAGCGCCTCATCAGCTTCGGGCTGGTACCACAGCTCCGCCACCAGGGGATGGTACGTTGCCCCAGAGGGGCATTGCACCTATGGACCGGTGCGATACGATGGGACGTGGCCTCGGATCCCACACTGATCGAGCTCGACAGCCGGCGACGCGCCAGCCTGGCCAAGCTGGCGAAGCACGACCGCTATCTGGCCAGCGAGGAACCCGATGGAACGATCGTGCTCGTGCCTGCGGTCGTCATCACCGAGCTCGAGGCCCGGTTCCGGGCGAACCCCGAGCTGGTTGCCAAGGTCAAGGACAACATGGCGCACCCCGAGCGCCGGGTTCGGCATGCGCGACCGTCGGCGCGCCGGACGAAGAAGGGCAGCACGACCGTGAAGACCGCCAAGACCAGGGGCAAACGCGGGTAAGGGCGCTCGGGCGGGTGTGTCACATCCTTGTCAGATCAAGCAGGGGAACTCAGATTCCATGAGGGATCAGCCAGTGACCTGCGGAAACCGCGTCCGCGAGAACTGAGATTCGCGAGACGGTCGCGCTGGAGATCTGACACGTTCCTGACACAGAGCAGCGGTCGCGACCGGTCTTGCGCGGTCGCGAGCGGTCAAGTCGATTCTGGATGCTACCTACTTCTACGTGAAAACGAGGTGGTCACGAAGTTGGGCCCCAGCGCTTTCACACCGAGGAGGTCACTGGTTCAAGTCCAGTTACGCCCACCGAGTTGTCACTCGACAGCCAGCCATTCTGGCGGTCGTAGCCGTCGTATAGGGCTACCCACGACCGCCGGAACGCCTTGACCGTGCGATCGGATTCACTGCTCGGCGAGCGCGGTCCGGAGGGCGGCCACACGTTCGGGGACGACCCGGTACCAGACCCACGTGCCGCGCTTCTCGCGGTCGACCAGGCCTGCCTCGTAGAGAACCTTCAGGTGGTGGCTGACGGTGGGCTGAGACTTGCCGAGGGGTTCGACGAGATCGCAGGCGCACACCTCGCCCTCCGGTTGGGCCGCGATGAGGCTGAGCAGGCGGAGCCGGGCCGGGTCGGCGAGGGCGTGGAAGCCTCGGGCCAGCTCATCGGCGTCGTCGTCGGACAAGGGCGCGGCCAGCAGCGGCGTGCAACACACTTGTTCGTCGGCAGCTGTCGTTGCCGCTTTCGCCATGGAGACCTCCGAGCCAATATATTGACATATGTCGATGTCTATGCCATCGTATCGACGTTCGCCAATATTCCCACAGGAGTGCCCCGTGTCACGCGTACAGCTCGCCCTGAACGTCTCCGACATCGACAAGGCCGTCGACTTCTACTCGAAGCTCTTTGCCACGACGCCGGCAAAGCGTCGTCCTGGCTATGCCAACTTCGCGGTCGCGGATCCGCCGCTGAAGCTCGTGCTCATCGAGAATGCAGCGGCTGACGGGCGGCTCAACCATCTTGGCGTCGAGGTCCCGACGACCGACGAGGTGACGGCGGCCGACGAGCGCCTGAAGCACGACGGTGTCGACACGTCGACGGAGGACAACGTCACGTGCTGCTACGCCGTGCAGGACAAGGTGTGGGTCGATGACCCGGATGGGGCGCCCTGGGAGATCTACACCGTGCTCGCTGACGCCGAGATGCCCGCCGGCCAGCTGCGCACGGTCGAGCCGGAGGATGCGACGGCGTGCTGCTCGGTCACGCCCGGCGCCGACGTCGCTCGCTGCTGCTGAGTGCGAACCGACCTCGCCCGCAAAGAGCTGGCCGAGTTCATCGGCACGGCCCTGCTTCTGGTCGCGGTCATCGGCTCTGGCATCGCCGCCCAGCGGCTGTCGCCGCACGCCACGGGCCTGCAGCTGTTCGAGAATGCCGCAGCGACCGCCGCCGCCCTGGTGACGATCATCCTCGCCGTGGGGGCCGTCTCTGGCGCCCACTTGAACCCAGTGGTGACGCTCGCGGACCGGTTCTTCGGTGGCGTCAACACCGGTGAGACACTCACCTACATCGGCGCGCAGGTCACGGGTGCTGCGGCCGGCGCCGTGGTCGCCAACCTCATGTTCTCCCTGCCCGCCGTCGAGCTTTCGACCAAGGTCCGTAGCTCCTCGGGGCTGTGGCTCGCCGAGGTGGTTGCCACGTTCGGGTTCCTCCTCGTCGTCTTCGGGGTCGTGCGCTCGGGCCGTGCCTCGGCCGCTCCCTTCGCCGTCGGCGCCTACATCGGTGGCGCCTACTTCTTCACGGCGTCGACGAGCTTCGCCAACCCGGCGGTGACGCTGGCGCGCACGCTGTCCAACGCGTTGGCCGGTATCGCCTGGCGCTCGGCGCCGGCGTTCATCATCGCCCAAGTGGTCGGTGCAGGGATCGCCGTGGGCGTGGTGTCCGTGCTCTATCCCCGGCTGGCGGCCGTCGCTGCCGATGTGGTCGTGCCCCACGAAGCGACGAAGGGTTCGGCGTGAGCGACGTCCCCGAGGTCCTGTTCGTCTGCGTCCACAACGCCGGGCGGAGCCAGATGGCTGCCGCCTTGCTCGATCACCACGCCCAGGGGCGGGTGCGCGTGCGGTCGGCGGGCTCCGATCCGGCGGACCGCGTCAACCCTGCCGTCGTCGAGGCGATGGCCGAGATCGGCCTTGACATCTCCAAGGAGTTCCCCAAGCCGCTCACTGACGACGCGGTGGAGGCCGCAGACGCCGTGGTGACGATGGGGTGCGGCGACGCGTGCCCCTTCTACCCGGCGAAGCGCTACCTCGACTGGCAGGTCGAGGACCCTGCTGGCAAGCCCCTCGAGGCGGTCAGGCCGATCCGCGACGAGATCGACCGACGGGTCCGCGGACTCCTCGACGACCTCGTCGGCCCGTCCCACTGAAGAGCGAACCTCTCTCAGAACGGCGCGCCGAGGTTGCAGGTGAGGCTCCCCGCGTCGGCGGGGTCGAGGGCGTTCTCGACCAGGGACCAGACGGTGCGGTCGTAGGCCTCGCCGACGTGGCCCACGGGATCGAGAGGACACGTGTCCTGGACGTAGGCGTTCGTCACCCCGGGCTCGGGAACGAACGCCGTATCCGTGGGTGTCACCATCTCGTCGTGCCATGACGCCAGGATGGTGTAGGTGACGCCGGGCTGGGCGATGGGGCCGTCGTCCAGGGTGGCGACGGCGGATCCGCCGACGATGAGATCGTCGCAGGCGTAGCAACCGTACGTGTCGAGCAACGTGCTCGTGGCCTGGCGGGAGGACGAGCCGAACAGGTAGGCGAGGCTCGCGAGGCCGCCGAACGTCGTGCCGTGCGTAGGCGGGGCGATGGCGACGACCCGCTCGACGCGGTCGGCGATGCCCTGCGTCTTCGTGACATACAGCGATTGGAACGCGCCCTCTGAGTGGCCGACCAGGTCGACCTTGGCGGCGCCGGTCTCGGCGAGCACCTGCTCGACGAACGCCTTGATCTCCTGGGCCGATTCGGCTACGGGACGCACACCGCCGAAGTAGGGGAATCGAGCATCGGTGCCGTACGTCGTGGCGAACGTGCAGTACCCGAGACCGGCGACAGCCGCCTGCATCTGGTCGAGGTCCTCTTTGGCGTTGGCGCCGAGCCCGTGCAGGAACACAACCGGCGACGGATGGGCCGCGGTCGGGCGGCAGCCCGGGTCGTTGATGCCGGTGGAGGCGGCCGCCGACGCTGTCGACCCCCGGACCGCCGCCCCGCCGGTCGAAAGGACCGCGGCGACCATCACGACGGCGAGAGCGTGCAGATGGGTCCTGGGCGCACGACGCATCGTCCCCGCCCCCTACGCCGTCGCGGTCGTTGTCGCCACGCGGCCCGCGAGGGCGCCATCGGCACCGAACAGCACTTCTCGCCAGCGCGCTGTCAGCTCGGTGGCGTCCCAGTCGTCGGGGTGGAAGTCGCGACGGTTGTAGTCCCGCAACCGGCGCCAGACCTCGGGGGTCACCCACGGGTTCTCGCGCAGGGCGGCAAGGCTGCGCAGCACGCGCAGGGGATGGCGCCACGTCGCCGGGTCGGTCAGCAGCGACACAGTCGTCCAGGACACGACAACGGCGACGAAGCCGACGGTGGTGGCGTTCATCACCCAGCGCCGCACCCGGTCGTTCCCCGAGACGGCCTGGAAGACGTCGAAGGCGACGGCCTTGTGCTCCGACTCCTCCAGGGCATGCCAGAGGAAGAGGTTGCGGATCTCGCCGACGGTGAGGATGGCCCGCGCCCGCTCATCTTCTAGGAGGGTTTCGGCCAGCGTGGCCGTGTAGTGCTCGAGGGCGGCCGTGACGGCGAGGCGACGGGCCCGTCCGGGCAGCCGCTCGGATGCCTTGAAGCCCCAACCCAACGTGCGATCGATGGCGCGGGTGGGATAGCCGAGGGCGGCGAGGCGATCGTTGAACCGGCGGTGCTCCCGGCCGTGCATGGCCTCCTGGCCGATGAAGCCGGCGACCTGGCGGCGCAGCTCAGGATCCGTGATCCGGTCGCGGTACGCCCGCACCGATCGCACGAAGAAGTCCTCGCCTTCGGGGAACAGAGCCGAAAGCACGCTCACCACCGCGCTCATCACCGGGTCGCCGGAGACGTAGTGACGGGCCAGCGCCGTCTCCGCATATCCGAACGAGATGCGCCGCGTCGTGAGCTTGCGCTGCGGGACGGCTGGCGTCGTCGACGGCCTGGGCGTCATGCCATCACCTCCGCAGTCGGGGGCAGGGCCAAGAACATCCCCGCGAGAAGCTTGACAGCCTCGAGGATCTCGGCCGCGTGGTCGGTGTGGCGCCCCTCGACGAAGGCCTGGATGGCGAGGCCGGTCAGCAGCGCCAGGGCGGCGCGTACGGCGGTGCGGGCGTGGGCGTTGTCGGCCATCGCCGGGAACACGTCGATGAAGACCTCGAACGCCGTTTCGGTGATGCGCTCGGGACCGTCCCGCAGGGCAGCACGCAGTTCGCGGTTGGTGCGGGCGGCGACCATCAGCTCGGCCAGGCAGGCGAAGCCCGGACCACGGTAGAAGTCCCACAACAGGTCGACGGCCTCGGCGACCGTGTGCCGCTCGGGCGGCAGGCGCAGAAACGTCGTCCGGAACTCGGCGGCCCGCTGCTCGATGACGCGCTCGGCGGCGGCAAGGGCCAGGGAGGCCTTGGTGGGGAAGTGGTGTGCGAGCGCGCCCCGCGACACCCGGGCCCGACGCACGATGTCGTTCGTCGACAGTTCGGCCCAGCCCCGCTTGGCAAGGCAGTCGACGGTGGCATCGAGCAGCCGACCCCGCATGGCGGCCGTGCGCTCCGCCTGGGTCCTTGGACGGCGACGCGTCCGGCGCGAGTGGGGGTGAGCGACGGTGGTCACCGGCGCGATCCTACGGACGGATATACCGGCAGGCAAGCCTGCCGGTATCATGCTGGGTACGCGGCGGCGGCCTCAGCCCGTCGAGACCATGACCACGCTCGAGAGCGCGCCGGTCGGGCCAGTCGTCTCGCCGCCGAGGAGCCATGCACTCTTGCCGATCGTGGCCACGCCTGCGTCGGCCCGCGGCCCGGGAAGCCGTCCGGCTGGCGTGACGGTCCCATCGGGCGACACCGCGAGCATGGCGTCGAGGGGCGAGGTCGCCGTCCGGCCGCCGGCGAGATACAGGTGGCCCCCGAGGGCGAACGCCATGGCGTGGGCCAAGCGCTGCGGCAGGTGCCCCACAACAGTTGCACTGCCCGTCTTCGTGTCGAAGCGTTGAATGAGGTCGACCTCGGTCCCGGTCGCGCCTTCCGCCGTGCCGGTCTGGCCCCCGAGCACCCACAGGTCCTGGCCGACGGCGGCAACGGCCGCGTATCGCACTCCTTGGATGAGCCGGCCGAGCGTCCGGAAATGGATGCCATCCGTCGTGGCCAGGATGTCTGGCGTGAGGGCCGAGCCGTCGAAGCCGCCGACGACGTAGTCGGTGTTGCCAACGGACGCGGCGGAGAGATCCGAGCGCGGCCGGGGAAGGTGCGCGGTGACGCGCGCCGACGACCCGTCGAAGGTCTGGACGCTGTCGACCGTGTGCGCCCCACCGCCGCCGAACACCACCGCCGACGCCCCCACGGGAGCGCCGGCGGCATCGTGGACGGCCTGGCTCAGATTGCCGATCACAGCGGCGTGGCCAGTGGCGGGATCAACGCCAACGACCGCCGGTGTGGATGCGTCAGCGCGCGTCAGGCCGCCGAGCAACAGCACACGTCCGCCAACGACGGCGACCGCCGGGCGGGTCAATGGCGCAGGAAGGCGCCACGGAGCAAGGACGGCGTTCACGGCGACCGCAGCAGCTGACGACCGCGAGCTGCTGACCACAGACGTTGCGGGCGACCGCGAGGTGCCCGTAGACGCTCGGTGTCCCGCTCCGCCGCCCCCGCACGACGCCAGCACGAGCAGAACCGCGACAGGCCAGCAACGACGTGAAGACCTGAGATGCAAGCTCTGGGCCGCCGTCATCGAAGGCAACCTACGGCTGATCGATCGACGCCCTTGGTCGGCCGACCTCATAGCGGCAGGGGTCGGGTAGGCAGTACGGCATGGATGTGCAAGCTCGCACCGCTCCGGCCACAGCGGCCGCCCCTCGCGACCGCGGCGCCATGGGCGACCTCGACCACGATGGTCTCGTGCGCGCCCAACGAGAGACCATGGCGACGCCTCGTCGCCGCTACGGCATCGCCGCGCGCCTCCTCTTCGCCCTCCTCGACACGATCTATGGCAGGCCCCGCACACTCTCGAAGTTCAAGGTCCTCGAGCTGGTCGCCCGGGTGCCCTACCAGTCGTGGGAACAGGTGGCCTACATCGCCATCACCCACACGTACGAGCGCACCGGCCTGGCCCGGCGCATCTACGACCGGGTAGGTGAGTCGCGGGCCCAGCAGGACAACGAGCAGTGGCACCTGCTGATGCTCGAGGAGCGCATCCTGCGGGAGGGCCCTCGTGAAGCGTGGTTCCGGTTCCGGGTGATCCCCCAGGCGCTGGCCTTCGCCTACTACCAGCTGTCGTGGCTTCTCTACGTCGTCCGCCCGGCGTGGAGCTACCGACTCAACGCCGACTTCGAGGACCACGCCGAGCACGAGTACATGGCGCTCGTCGCCGAGCACCCCGAGTGGGAAGAGGAGCCCTTCGAAAGTGTCTTCGCCGCCGACTACGCCGAGCTGGCGTCGCTCGCCGACCTGTTCCGGCAGATCGCCTTCGACGAGCGGGTGCACAAGGAGGAGAGCCTCGCCCGGATGGCGGAGCCTCGGTTTCGGTAAGGCGTCAAAGCTTTCAACGGCCGAATTGGTCGTTCGAAAGCGACGAACCGGTCACCGAACGACCGTTTGACAGGGTTGAAACGTGAGCCGCCCCCTCCAGAGCCGTGGTTCAGAGCCGTGCGGCGAGGCGGCGTCACCGCGCTCGGACGCTCCGAAGGACGGACCTCATCGATGTCCAGGACGGCGCCGCCGACCATGGTCGACCCGTGACTCCGTGGCCCCGCCCCTTCTGGCGGTCGTGGCCGGCGTATAGCCCCACCCACGACCGCCAGATGCGAGAGTGTCGCCCTTCAGCGCCGTGTGACCGAGGAGGTTCAGATGGACGTGCGGACCAAGGCAGCGCACCTCATCGCTGCGGTCGTGGCCTCTGCGGTCGTGGTCGCCGTCATCGTGGTGCTGCTCGGGGCGAGCAGCGGGCATGGCGACACCGACCGCAAGGCCGGCGCGACGACCCAGAAGACGGCACAGGGCACCGGTGTGGCCCGGCAGCCGTACGGACAGGCGATGCCAGCGAACGCGCCCGGCCAGACGCTCTATTTCCAGAAGGTCACGATCGGCCCCCACGCCAGGCTGGCCGAGCATTTCCACCAGGGCACGCAGCTGGCGCGGGTCGTCTCCGGGACGCTGACCTACAACATCGTGTCGGGCACGGTCTCCGTGACCCGGGCGAACGGCAAGACCGACGATGTCGCCGGCCCGAACACGGTGCTGCTCCATGCCGGCGATGCTTTGATCGAGACCGCCAGCTTGGTGCACTACGGCGCCAACGACACCGCCAAGCCCGTCGTCATCGAACTGACCGCCCTGCTCGAAAACGGCGCGCCCTTGGCGACGACGGTCGGAACTGGCGCGGCCGGGACGCCGCTCCACCTCACGACGGCGTTGGCGTCCCAGATGCGGACGCTGCTCACGGCCGGCTCGATCACCTATGGCTGGAACCGCCTCATCGGCACAGCCAGCCTCGACGGAAAGCCGGTGTTGGTCGACATGCTCGGCAACGTGAACTACGCGACAGGGAACGGCCCGTTCTTCGGATTCATCACCTTCACGTTCGACGACAAGTCGACGCTCGCCGTGTCGATGCAAGGCCAAGCGGTCCAGTCGCCGAACGGCGCCTCGACGGTGGCGGCGACCCTCGGCCTCCTCGGTGGCACGGGGCGATACGACAAGGCGACGGGGACGGGAACGTTCGTCGGCGCACGCCCCGCGGCCGTCGGCGCGACGGTCGATTCCACGTTCGACCTGAAGGTCTCGGGCGGGCCCTAGCGACCGTGCCGGCGATCCTGATTGACGTGCCGGTGTGTAAGTGTTAACTTACGGTCGATCGTGACTTACCAACCTGAGGCGCTGCTCGCACTGGGGGATCCGACCCGGCTGGCGATTCTCGAGCGGCTCGTCGACGGTCCCCGGGCCGTGGTCGAGTTGGCGAGCGAGTTCCCTATCAGCCGCCCCGCCGTGTCGCAGCACTTGCGCGTCCTGAAGGATGTCGGGTTGGTCACCGACGAGGCCGTCGGGAATCGCCGAATGTATCGGGCGGACCCCGTCGCCCTGGGCGCCCTGCGCGATCAGCTCGACACCTTCTGGACACGCGCCATGGCCGCCTACAAGGCCGCGGTCGAAGACCAAGACGAGGAGGAATCATGAGCCACGAGCCAACAGCGACGACGGTCCGTCACTCGGTCGTCGTCGACGCGCCGGTCGACAAGGCCTTCAAGGTCTTCACCGAGAACTTCGGTCGCTTCAAGCCGCCTGAGCACAACCTGCTCGGCGTCGACATCGCCGAAACCGTCTTCGATGGCCGCGTCGGCGGCTACCTGTTCGACCGCGGCGTCGACGGGAGCGAGTGCCGGTGGGCGCGCATCCTCGCCTACGAGCCGCCCAACCGGGTGGTCCTGAGCTGGGACATCAGTCCGTACTGGCAAATCGAGAAGAATCTCGACAACACGAGCGAGTTCGAGGTGCGGTTCATCCCCGAGGCGCCGGGGCGCACCAGGGTCGAGCTCGAGCACCGCAACCTCGAGCGTCACGGCGAGGGATGGGAGGGTGTCCGCGAAGGCGTGGACGGCGACCAGGGCTGGCCTCTCTACCTCGCTCGCTATGCCGAGCTCCTCTCGAGCTGATCCATACCGAGGCGCTGACCCGTCCGGTCGGGTGGCGCCCGGTCACGACGCCAGGGTCGTTCTGACCTCCCCGGCGATCTGGCGGTCCTCGCGGGCCGTCACGACCAGGGTCTCGACATCAGCGGTCTTGGCGCCGATGCGACCGTCACCTGCGGTGGCCTCGTTGGCGTCGGGATCGAGCCGGACGCCCAAGAACGTCAGCCCGGCACAGGCGTCGGTCCGGGCCCGGCGCGAGTGCTCGCCGATGCCGCCGGTGAAGACGAGGACGTCGAGGCCGTTCATCGCCGCTGCCATGCCCGCCACGGCGGCGCGCAGGCGGTGGCACCAGACGCGGTAGGCGAGCGCAGCGCGGTCGTCGCCGGCGTCGGCGGCGTGCAGCACGTCGCGCATGTCGCCCGATGTCCCGGACAGACCAAGCAGCCCGGCGCCGTGCTCGAGCCCGGCGGTGACGGCCGCCGCGTCCATCCCCCCGTCGGTGACGAGCCACAGCACGAGGCCGGGATCGACGTCGCCGGCACGCGTGGCCATGACGACACCCTCGAGGGGCGTGAACCCCATCGTCGTCGCCACCGACCGGCCGCCCGCGACGGCGCAGAGGGAGGCGCCCGCGCCCAGGTGGGCGGTGACGATGCGCAGATCCTCGATGGGCCGTGCCGTGAGCTCGGCCGCCCGACGACTGGCCCAGGCGTGGCTCAGGCCGTGGAAGCCGTAGCGGCGCAGGCCGAAGCGCTCGTTCCACTCGGCGGGCAGCGCGTAGGTCGCGGCCTCGGGCGGCATCGTGGCGTGGAAGGCGGTGTCGAAGCAGGCGACGGCCGGCACCTCGGGCAGCAGCGTCCGCACGGCGTCGATGGCGGCGATCGCCCGCGGCTGGTGGAGGGGCGCCAACGACGCAAAGGCGCGGATGGCGTCGACGACGCCGGCATCGATGCGGGTCGCCTTCGTGTACCGGTCGCCGCCGTGCACGACGCGGTGGCCCACGGCGTCGACGTCGTGCAGGCCGCGGACGAACTCGGTGAGCCCGGCGTGGGCAGGGTCGCCGTCCCACCGTTCGATGTCGGTGTGGGCCAGTGTCTCGTCGTCGACACCGAGGAGGTCGAGCTTCAGGCTGCTCGAGCCGGCGTTGACAACGAGGACGCGCACGCGACCGGCGCTACCCGCTCCACGTCCAGTTGCTGACCTCGGGCATGTCCTCACCGTGTTCCCGCGTCCACGCCCGGGCCATCGCCCGCATGTCGACCATCTCCTGACGCAGGGTCGCCGCGTGCTGACCGAGCCCGGGTACCCGGTCGATCACGTCCATCACCAGGTGGAAGCGGTCGAGGTCGTTGAGCATCACCATGTCGAACGGCGTGGTGGTGGTGCCTTCCTCCTTGTAGCCACGCACGTGCATGTTGTCGTGGTTGGTTCGGCGGTAGGCGAGGCGGTGGATCAGCCACGGGTAGCCGTGGTAGGCGAAGACGATCGGGCGGTCGACGGTGAAGATGTTGTCGAACTCGTGGTCGGTCAGCCCGTGGGGATGCTCACGGTCGGGCTCGATGCGCATGAGGTCGACGACGTTGACGACCCGGACCTTGAGGGCCGGGAGCCGGTGGCGCAGCATGTCGGCCGCGGCCAGCGTCTCGAGGGTGGGGACGTCGCCGGCGCAGGCCAGGACGACGTCGGGGTCCCCGTCGTCGTCGGTCGACGCCCACTGCCAGATGCCGACGCCACGGGCGCAGTGGAGCACGGCCTCCTCCATCGACAGCCAGCTGAGCGACGGCTGCTTGCCGGCGACGATGACGTTGACGTAGTTGCGGCTGCGGAGGCAGTGATCGGCGACCGAGAGCAGGGTGTTGGCGTCGGGCGGCAGGTAGACGCGCACGACCTCGGCCCGCTTGTTGACGACGTGGTCGATGAAGCCCGGGTCCTGGTGACTGAACCCGTTGTGGTCCTGGCGCCAGACGTGGGAGCTCAGCAGGTAGTTCAGCGAGGCGATGTCGCGACGCCAGTCGAGCGTCCTCGTCACCTTGAGCCACTTGGCGTGCTGGTTGAACATCGAGTCGACGATGTGCGTGAAGGCCTCGTAGCAGTTGAACAGGCCGTGACGGCCCGTCAACAGGTAGCCCTCGAGCCAGCCTTCGCACGTGTGCTCGGACAGGATCTCCATCACACGGCCATCGGGCGCCAGGTTGACGTCGACGGGTTCGAGCTTGGCCTCCCACGTCTTCGCCGTGGCCGCGTACACAGCGTCCAGACGGTTGGACGCCGTCTCGTCGGGGCCGAAGAGCCGAAAGTTGCGTTGATCGGCGTTGGCGGCGAACACGTCGCGCAGCCAGACACCGAGGACGCGCGTGGGCTCGGCGGTCGCCGTGCCGGGCGTCTCGACCTCGACGCCGTAGTCGCGGAATTCGGGGAGGATGAGGTCCCGGAGGAGAAGCCCGCCGTTGGCGTGCGGGTTGGAGCCCATGCGCCTCGGTCCCGTCGGCGACAGAGCCGAGATGTGCGGGCGTGGGCAGCCGTTGTCGTCGAAGAGCTCGTCGGGGCGGTAGCTGCGCAGCCACTTGTCGAGGATCCGCAGATGCTCGGGGTTGGTGCGGGCCTCGCCCATCGGGACCTGGTGGGCCCGCCAGGTGCCCTCGACCTGGACCCCGTCGACCTCCTTCGGGCCTGTCCATCCCTTGGGCGTTCGGAGCACGATCATGGGCCAGCGGGGCCGCTCGGGGCGGCGGCGCTTGCCGACGCGGGCCCGGTGTTGGATGGTGCGGATGCCGCCGACGATGTCGTCCATCGCCTGGGCGAGCAGGTGGTGGACGGCCTTGGGCTCGTCCCCGGCGACGATGCGCGGCTCCCACCCGTAGCCCCGCAGCAGCGCCACGAGCTCCTCGTCGCCGATGCGCTTGAGCACCGTGGGGTTGGCGATCTTCCAGCCGTTGAGGTGGAGGATCGGAAGCACGGCGCCGTCACGCTCGGCGTCGAGGAACTTGTTGCCGTGCCAGCTGGTGGCCAGCGGCCCGGTCTCGGCCTCGCCGTCGCCGATCACGCAGGCGACGATCAGGCCTGGGTTGTCGAAGGCGGCGCCGAAGGCGTGGGACAGCGAGTAGCCGAGCTCGCCGCCCTCGTGGATCGAGCCGGGCGTCTCCGGTGCTGCGTGGCTGGGGATGCCGCCCGGGAACGAGAACTGGCGGACGAGGCGCTCCAACCCCCGCTCGTCCTGGGGGACGCCGGGATAGATCTCGCTGTAGCTGCCCTCCAACCACGTGTTGGCGACCATGCCAGGGCCGCCGTGCCCGGGCCCGCAGATGTAGACGACATCGAGGTCGTCGCGCCGGATCACCCGGTTGAGGTGGGCGTAGATCAGGTTCAGGCCGGGCGTCGTGCCCCAGTGACCGAGCAGGCGGGGCTTGACGTGTTCAGCGCGGAGCGGCTCTCGGAGGAGGGGATTGGCGAGCAGGTAGATCTGGCCCACCGAGAGGTAGTTGGCTGCCCGCCACCACGCGTCGAGCGCGCCCAGTTCGTCAGAGGAGAGGTACGCCATCGCCGCGCCTGTCTACCCACGTGCTGTCTCTGCGCGCCAGGCGTCGTCAGACGACGACGAGTGCGCGGAGACGGTGGCGTGCGCGATGCTGTGGGCGTCGCTGGGGGGACCTTGGGGTCCTAGTGCGGTTCGATGACTGAGCCCGCCACGGGGCGGAGGCCGTCCTCCCCCCGCCCCGTGCCAGCGGCGCCCGCGTGTGCTCGACGGGCGGTGAGGGCAAGGGCGGCGAGTGCTGCGGCTGCGGCGACGTCGACCGTCAAGGGGAGGGCGGCCGCCCGCGGCAGCCAGATCAGCACGGCTGCGGCCGACAGCAACCCGGCCGCCAGCCAGGCGTTCGTCGCTCCAGCGGGCCTCCGCCGACGGGCGATGAGCGCGCCGATCGCCATGACGAGCACGCCGGCGACGACGTCGAGGTAGAAGTGGTTCGCCGTCACGATCACAACGGCGACGATCGCAACGAAGTGGGCGACGAGGACGGCGCGAGACCACCATGTCCGCAGCACCGGCCAGAGGGCGGCGGCGGCCCAGGAC
>CADDZP010000019.1 GCA_902812475.1 Actinomycetota bacterium
GTGATGGACGCCCGAGCCGCCGTTGTTGCCGCCGTTGCCACCGCGGCCGACGTGGCCGACGTGGCCGACCCGGCCGAGGCGCGGGATGCGGATCACGGGGACGGGGCCGTTGCTGTCGTTCTGGACGACGTTGGTGCCGTGCTTGCCGTTGGGCCCGTTGGGCCCGTGGACGGCCGTCGCCCCGTAGAGCGGACCGCCGACGCCGACCACCAACGCTGCCGATGCGACCACAGCGAAGCCGCCGCGCATCACTTTGCCCTTGAGATTCATCGCCGCCCCTTGTCCTCGCCGATGCACGCCAATGCCGGTGACGCTACTTCACGCCGCGCCCTGCTGGCGACGCCAGCGCAGGTACGCCTCCATGAACGGATCGAGGTCGCCGTCGAGGACGGCGTCGACGTTGCCGGTCTCGTAGCCCGTGCGGTCGTCCTTGACGGTCTGGTACGGCGCGAGGACATAGTGGCGGAACGCCTGCCCCCAGCCCACCTCGGTCTTCGGCCCCGAGATCGCGTCCAGCTCGGCCCGGCGCTGGGCGCGCTGGAGCTCGGCGAGCTTGGCCCCGAGGATCTGCAGGGCCTTGGCCTTGTTCTGGTGCTGGCTCCGCTCGTTCTGGACGGCGACCACGACTCCGGTCGGCAGGTGCGTCAGCCGCACGGCCGAGTCGGTGACGTTGACGTGCTGGCCGCCGGCGCCCGATGACCGGTACGTGTCGACGCGCAGGTCCTTCTCCTCGATGTCGACCTCGTCGTCGACGTCCTCGAGGAACGGTACGGCGTCGAACGAGGCGAACGACGTCTGGCGGCGGTGCTGGGCGTCGAAGGGCGACATGCGCACCAGGCGGTGGACGCCCTTCTCGGCCGTCAACAAGCCGTAGGCGTACCGGCCCTTGACGATGAAGGTCGCCGACAGGATCCCGGCCTCCTGGCCGGCGGAGACCTCGTCGAGCTCAACCGAGAACCCACGCCGCTCGGACCAGCGCAGGTACATCCGCAGCATCATCTCCGCCCAGTCCTGGGCGTCCGTGCCGCCCGCGCCGGCGTGGATCTCGCACACGGCGTCGAGCTCGTCGTGCTCGCCCGAGAAGAGCGACCGCAGCTCCAGGTCGTCGAGCGACCTGCCGACCGCCGCCAACGCGTCGGCGACTTCGGTCTGGATGGAGTCGTCGTGCTCCTCGACGGCGAGCTCGTAGAGCGTCTCGGCGTCGGACAGGCGGCGACCGAGGGTCTCGAGCTCGTCGACGTCGCTCCTCACCCGGGACAGCTCGGTGGTCACTTTGCGCGCCGCGTCGGCGTCGTCCCACAGGTCCGGACGAGAGGCGTCCGCCTCCAGTTCGCTCAGGCGCTTCTGCAGGCCCTCGAGGTCGAGGTAGCGCTCGGCGTCGCGCACCCGCTTCGCGAGCGCGCGCAACTCATCGGAGAAGTCCTGCAACCTTCAGGCCGCCGCGCCGTGGCAGCGCTTGTACTTCTTGCCGCTGCCGCACCAGCAGGGGTCGTTGCGGCCGATCTTCTCGTGGTCGCCCTTGACGACCTGGGTGACAACCGGCTCGTCCTCGATGAACGCAGGCGGCGCGTCGACGGCCACGCCGCCCGCTCCTCCGCCCATCTCGGCGGCCTGCAGGGCAGCCGCCTGGATCATCCCGCTGCTTCCCTGGACCGGGTCCTCGGGCGCCGAGTACTGCACGTTGAGGACCCGCTGCTGCTCGGGCTGGGCGACAACCTCGAGATGCATCACGTACTTCACGAAGTCCTCGGCGATGGCGTCCATCATCATCGAGAACATCTCGAAGCCCTCGCGCTGCCACTCGACGAGCGGATCGCGCTGGCCCATGGCCCGCAGGTTGATGCCCTCCTGCAGGTAGTCCATCTCGTAGAGGTGCTCGCGCCAGCGCTGGTCGATGATCGAGAGCATCACCCGCCGCTCGATCTCGCGCATGACCGGCTCGTCGGTATCAGGGTCGACGCCGAGCTCCCGCTCACGCTGCTCGTAGTACGAGGTGGCCTCGGCCAGAAGGCTCTCGTAGATGTCGTCGGCCCGCTGAGCAGCGGACAGCTCCTGGGCGGTGAACCGCGACGGGTAGTAGGTGAGGACGTCGTTCATGAGGCCCTCGAGGTCCCAGTCCTCGGCGAAGTCCGTCGGGCAGTACGTCTCGACGGCGTGTTGCATGGCGGTGTCGAGCGACTCGAAGGCCTGGTCGCGGAGGCTCTCGCCGTCGAGGATCTGCTGACGGCGCGCGTAGATCACCTTGCGCTGCTCGTTCATCACCTCGTCGTACTTGAGGACGTCCTTGCGGATCTCGGCGTTGCGCGCCTCGACGGTGCCCTGGGCCCGCTCGATGGCCCGCGACACCATCCGCGAGTCGATGGGCACCTCCTCGGGCAGGGCCTTGTTCATCACCCAGTTCATGGCGCCGGTGGCGAACAGGCGCATGAGCTCGTCCTCGAGGGACAGGTAGAAGCGGCTCTCGCCGGGGTCGCCCTGACGCCCGGACCGGCCCCGCAACTGGTTGTCGATGCGGCGGCTCTCGTGGCGCTCGGTGCCGAGCACGTACAGACCGCCCAGCTCACGGATCTTGTCGCCCTCGACCCGACACTCGTCGTCGTAGCGGGCGAACAGCTCCTCGTAGCGGGCCTTGCCTTCGTCGGTCTCGATGTCGAGGCCCTCGGCCGCCAGCTCCATCTTGGCCAGGCCCTCGGCGTTGCCGCCGAGGATGATGTCGACCCCTCGGCCCGCCATGTTGGTGGCCACGGTGACGTTGTTCAGGCGGCCGGCCTGGGCGACGACGATGGCCTCCCGGTCGTGCTGCTTGGCGTTGAGGACCGAGTGCGGAATGCCGCGGCGCTCGAGCATCCGCGACAGCCGCTCGGACTTCTCGACCGAGACGGTGCCGACGAGGATGGGCTGGCCCTTCTGGTTGCGCTCGACGATGTCGTCGACAACCGCACTGAACTTGGCCTCTTCGCCCTTGTAGATGAGGTCGACCTGGTCGTTGCGGATCATCGGCCGGTGCGTGGGGATCTCGACGACCGGCAGGTTGTAGGTGTGGGCGAACTCGCCGGCCTCGGTGACCGCGGTACCGGTCATGCCGGCGAGCTTGTCGTACATGCGGAAGTAGTTCTGGAGCGTGATGGTGGCGAGGGTCTGGTTCTCCTCCTTGATGCGCACCCGCTCCTTGGCCTCCACCGCCTGGTGCAGGCCCTCCGACCAGCGCCGGCCCTCGAGCACGCGGCCGGTGAACTCGTCGACGATCTTCACCTCGCCGTTCTGCACCACGTAGTCGTCGTCGCGGTGGAACAGCTCCTTGGCCCGCAAGGCGGCTTGCAGCTGGTGGACGTAGTTGGCCGAGAGCTCGTCGTAGAGGTTCTCGACGCCGAGGGCCTGCTCGACCTTCTCGATGCCGGCCTCCGTGGGGGCCACCGTCTTCTTCTCTTCGTCGACGTCGTAGTCGACGTCGCGCTGGAGGGTGCGGACGATGCCGGCGAACTTGTAATACAGCTGGGCGGCGTCCTCGACCCGGCCGCTGATGATCAGCGGGGTGCGGGCCTCGTCGATGAGGATGGAGTCGACCTCGTCGACGATGGCGAACACGTGGCCTCGCTGGACCATCTGGTCCTTGGACATGGCCATGTTGTCGCGCAGGTAGTCGAAGCCGAACTCGTTGTTGGTGCCGTAGGTGATGTCGCAGGCGTACGCCAGGCGCTTGAGGTCGGGCTCCTCGATCTCGGGCACCACCAGTCCCACGCTGAGCCCCATCCAGCGGTGGATGCGGCCCATCCACTCGGCGTCGCGCTTGGCCAGGTAGTCGTTGACGGTGACGAGGTGCATGCCCCGTCCGCTGATGCCGTTCAGATAGGCCGGCAGGGTCGACACGAGGGTCTTGCCCTCACCCGTGCGCATCTCGGCGATCCATCCGAAGTGCAGGGCGGCGCCGCCCATGAGCTGGACGTCGTAGTGGCGCTGGCCGATGACACGCTGGGCCGCCTCCCGCATGACGGCGAACGCTTCGAGGAGGAGCTCGTTGAGAGCGTCTTCAAAGTCGTCGCCGGCGTTGGCGACTCGCTCCCGGAACTCGACGGTCTTGTGGCGCAGGGCGTCGTCGCTGAGGGCGGCGATCTCCGGCTCCAGTGCATTGATGTCGGGAACCAACGACTGGAGGGCCTTGAGCTTCTTCCCCTCGCCAGCCTTGAGCACCCGGCTGAACAGCGACATGGCGGCTTCGGGCGCTACCGGCGCTCGGCGCCGAAAATTTCGAACCGCCCTGACAGGCAGTTCAGAGTCGGCACCACGAGCGCTCGGTTGCGGTTTGCGGTCAAGAGTTCTTTCTCCAAGGCCTCGGACATTTCCGCCACGCTGCCGCAGCGGTCAGATTGTACTGGCGGCCTCGATGTACGGATGCCCGCTCGATAAGACGTAGCCGACGTCTCCCACGACCCGAGGCTCGAAAATTTCGACGCCAAGATTGGTAGCGCCCGAAAGAGTGTACTGGCGCGCCCCCGGGTTTTGGACCGGGCTGTGGCAACATTGCGCCGTGGCCGACGCCCAGCCCGGCCCGGACGTCGCGGCCGCCACCGCAGCTCCGACGCGGGAGTCGCGCCTCGAGATCCTCCCCCCGCCGACGACAGTGGCGAGGCTGCACCGCCGCGTGGCGACGGCGCCGCGCGACCAGTGGGTCCTCGCCGCCCTGATCGTGCTGTGGGTCACCGTGTTCGGGGACCTGGTCCTCCTTCGGCAGAACCGCTACGGCTCGTTCAGCCTCGACATGGCGATCTTCGACCAGGCCACGTGGCTGATCTCCCGGATGGGCGGACTGTTCATCACCATCCGAGGACTCCACTTCTTCGGCCACCACTTCAACCTCGGCCTGTTCCTGCTGGCGCCCTTCTACTGGGTGGGTGCGGGCGCCAACTTCCTGAACCTCGTCATGGTGACGGCGATGGCGCTCGCCACCGTGCCGATCTACCTCCTGGCGCGTGACCGTCTCGGCAGCGGATGGCTCGGCGTCGGCCTGGCCGCCGCCTTTCTCCTGCACCCCTCGCTTCAGTTCATGGCGTGGGAGCTGTTCCACCCCGAACCGATGGCGCTGGTGGGGCTGTTCTTCGCCTGGTGGTTCGCGTGGCGCGAGCGGTGGGCCTGGTACGCGGTTTCGCTCGTCTACGCCGTGTGCTGGAAGGAAGATGTTGCCCTCGCCGCCCTCGTAATCGGGCTGGTGCTCCTCGCCCGCCGCCAGTGGAAGCCGGGCCTGTGGACCGTGGCGCTGTCGGGCGCGTACTTCGTCATGGTCAACAGCTGGCTCATTCCGACCTTCAGCGGCGTCGGTCAGGCCTTCTACAACAGCAACTTCTTCGGCACGCTCGGCAACTCGCCGTCGCAGGTGCTCGTGAACAGCGCCCGGCACCCAAGCGAGTTCACCCGCAGGGTGCTTGCGCCGGACGCCAAGACCTTCTACTGGCAGATGGCGATGCCCTTCGCCTTCATCCCGCTCGCCGCGCCGCTCGCCTTGGCCGTGGGCGTCCCCCAGGCCCTGATCGACGTCCTCAGCACCGCCGGGTTCACCCGCGTCATCACGTATCACTACGCAGCGCTGCCCCTGGCGGGCCTCACGCTCGGGGCCGTCGAGGGCGTCGCGTTCCTGGGGCGGCGAAGGCTGCTGTACAGGCAGGTACTCGTGGGCGCCATCCTCGTGTGCTCGCTTGTGTCGACTGTGCTGTGGGGGCCGTCGCCCATCGGCAGTCAGTACCGGAAGGGTTGGTGGCCGTTGTGGCCGGACGCGTCGCGGCAGGCCAAATCGGCCGCAGTGCGCGAGATGGCGGGCAAGGACCACATCAGTGCCACGTACGACCTCGCCCCCCACCTGGCCCACCGGCGCTACGTCTACAGCTATCCGAATCCCTTCATCTCCGATAACTGGGCCGTGAACGGCGAGCACCTCCCCGACCCCAACATCGTCCACTGGCTGGTGCTGAACCGGGCCCTTGTCGACGGCCGCAACACCGCCCTCCTCGACCGCCTGGTGTCAGACGGCGAGTTCGAGATTGTGTCCGACGACAACGGCGTGGTGGTCGCGCACCGCGTCCGACCCGGCAGCCGGATCGACCCCGACAGCTTCGGGCTCGGCCCGTAACATTCCGATGATGGCGTCACCCGTCGACGTCAGCGTCGTCATCCCGTGTCTGAACGAGGCTGGTACGGTCGGCGACTGCGTCGAGAAGGCCGTCAAGGGCCTCGACGCGGCCGGCGTCACGGGCGAGGTCATCGTCGCGGACAACGGCTCGACCGACGGCTCGGTGGACGTTGCGCGGGCCAAGGGCGCCCGGATCGTGCCGGTGTCCACGAAGGGCTACGGCTACGCGCTCCGGACAGGAATCGAGGCGGCACGCGGCGAGTTCATCATCATGGGCGACGCCGACGACACGTACGACTTCTCCGAGATCCCGCGATTCGTTCAGAGTTGGCGCGACGGATACGACGTCGTCATGGGCAACCGGTTCGGGGGAGACATCCGCCCCGGGGCAATGCCGTGGACGCACCGCTACATCGGGAACCCAGTGCTCAGCGCCATCCTGCGCGTGCTGTTTCACACGCCCATCCACGACGCCCATTGCGGGATGCGGGGGTTCACGGCTGATGTGTACCGGCGGATGGATGTCCGCACGACGGGCATGGAGTTCGCGTCGGAGTTGGTGATCAAGGCGGCCAAGGTCGGCTGCAACATCATCGAGATCCCCATCACCTTGTGGCCGGACCGCAGAGACCGGCCGCCGCACCTGCGGAGCGTCCCCGACGGTTGGCGGCACCTTCGCTTCATGCTCCTTTGTGCGCCGAACTGGCTGTTCGTGGTGCCTGGCGCCGCGTTCATGGCCGCCGGAATATCTCTGATGCTTTGGCTGCTGCCCGGTCCTCGCAAGGTCGGCCACGTCACGTTCGACGTGAACACCATGTTCTTCGGAGTCGTTTTCACGCTGGTCGGCGCCCAGGCGATCTGGACGGGCCTTTTCGCCAAGGCCTTCAGCTATTCGGAGCGGTTCTCGAAAGGCGAGCGTTCCTTCGAGGGCATCCTCAAGCGCTTCACACTCGAGCAAGGCCTGCTCATCGGCGCGCTCGTCGGCGCGGTCGGTTTGGTTGGTGATGTCTGGCTCCTGCTCGACTGGCGGTCGTCGGGATACGGACCGTTTGCAGGAATGCGCTGGGTGATTTTCTGGTCGCTGCTGTTGTTCCTCGGTGTTCAAGCCGTGCTGTCGTCGTTCTTGTTGAGCATGCTCGGCATCAGCCGGGACACGTACATAGGCGAGTACGACCGGCCGAAGGCGTTGCGATGAAGTGGCTCGACACCTTTATCCAGCACCGTCGGTTCGCACGCGCGGCACGGCACATCGGGAGCGAAGTGCGGCTGCTCGACATCGGAACGAGCGACGGCGCGCTGTTCCGGTGGTTGGGGACGCGCGTGGTGTCAGGTGTCGGAGTTGACCCCAAGCCGGTGGGTCCCACGAGCGGCCCCAACTACACGTTGCTCGAGCGCTCGCTCCCTGGCCTCGGCGTCGATGGGGAGTTCGACGTCGTGACTCTACTCGCCGTGCTTGAGCACATTCCACGCGGGGACCAAGTGGCGCTCGCAGAAGAGTGCGCCGGCGTCCTCGTGCCGGGTGGCCGGCTCATCGTGACGACGCCTGCGGCGGCGGCCGACCGGGTGCTCGAAGGGCTGCGCGCCGCGCGGCTGATCGACGGCATGGAGCTCGACGAGCACTACGGGTTCTCCCCCCGTGAAGTCCCTGCCATCTTCGAGAAAGCCGGGCTCCCTCTCAGGCATCATTCGCGTTTCGAGCTGGGTCTCAACCATCTGTTCGTCTTCGACAAACCGGCGTCGTCGAGCGGCTAGTCCTTCCTCGGCACCCGCCAGATCACCCATCCGCTGTTCTGCCACGCCTTCGTCAGGCCGCGCGATGACGCCTCGGCGTCAGTAAGCAGCGTCTGGGAATACGTGCTGCCCTTCGCCATCACGTACCAGTCGACCCGCTTCAGCATCTGGTCGAGGTTCGATCCCTGGACGGCGAGTCGATCGGTGTACAGCGTCATGGCCCGCGCACGGAAGAAGAGAATGACGTCGTCGCCGCGCGTGCCGTCGCGGACGGCCTGGAACATCTCTTGGGCGTCCGGGCTCTCGGGACCGTTGACCGTGTAGTGGTACGTGCGGTGATAGTTGACGGCGTGGGCAAGATGTCGTGCGTTGAGCAGCCCGAGGCCGGCCAGAGCGACGACAGCTACGAGCGACGCCCAGGCAACAACCTCCTTGCTCCTCGGTCCGATGATGGCGACGATCGTCGGGATGGCCTGATAGGCGAAGTACACGAGGAACGGCGTCAGCGTGATCAGATACCGCGGTTCCTGGTACGGCGACACACCCATGATGAACGCCGCACCGACCAGGTAGGCGGCGAGGACGACGTCCTCTTCGAAGTGCCGCACCAACCGCCCGACGACGCCCACGATCGCTAGCACGACGATGATCACGATGAGCGTCTTCGCCAGGGGCGCGCTGTGGAAGAGCTCGATCGGTGTTCCCGCCTGTTTGAGCCCGACCTGCTCGGCCAGCGCGTCTCGGTAGTAGATGAGGTGGCGATGGACGTTGCTCCACCCGCTGCCCGGCGCGTCGGGGAAGAGGACCGTCGGCAGCACGAGCTGGAACACGATGAGAAAGGCAACGAGGGATGCGTACGGGAGCGCGACCCGCTTCCATACCTCGTTCGTGAGGACGCGCAACGAGCGGGCCCGGCGAACGAGATACACGAGCACCGTGGCGTGGACGGCGACGAGCGGAAGCAGCAGCGCCACGCCTTCGCGCCGAACGTTGAGCGTGAAGCCGATGAGCACGCCGAGGACCACCAGCTCGCGCGTCGGCGCCGTCAGCACACCTCGGCGCCTGCATCGGTCGAGCCACCACAGGCTCAGCCCCACGAAGCAGAGGAACGGGAGGTCGGAGAGAACCGAGTCGGTGGCCCCCACATAGGCCGGTGACAGGCCGATGACGAGCGTGAGGGCCGTAGCTGGTAGCGGGCCAGTCCTGCGCTTGACGAGGGCGAAGAAGATCAGCAGGAAGGTGCAGAAGGCGACGACTTCGAGAAACTTGAAGGCGCTGTAATCCAGGCCCTTGACGGCGTAGATCGGAGCAATGATGAGCGGCCAGCCCCACGGGTATGAGTCCGGGCTGAAGGTGTGCCAGCCGGAGTTATCGACGGCGTAACGATTCTGGGCCAGCACCTCGCCCACGTTCCCCGTCGCGATCGCCTTGCCCTGATGCATGTAGAGGGCGAAGTCATCGCCCCAGTCGACGCCCCCGAAGTGATCGTGGAGAGCGATGACGCCGATGATGAACACCAACAGCACCGGGAGCGCGTACTTCTTGACGACCGAGTACCGCGGGTCGCTGCGCAGTCGCTGTAAAAGCGACTGACTCCTCCGCACGTTCATCCCCTCGAGCGTCGGCTGTGCCGGCCGCTCGTCGGGCGGCGCCGTCGCCGGCGGGAACATCGTCAGGTGATGTCGAGCAGCTTCTCGCGAACGGCGTAGACCACGGCTTCCATCCGGGAGTGCAGATGCAGCTTCTCGAGGATGTTGCGCACGTGGTTCTTCACCGTGTTCTCCGAGATGTAGAGATCCTCGGCGATCTCGCGGTTGCTCATGCCCTGGGCGACCAGCTTGAGGACCTCGAGCTCGCGGTCGGTGAGGCGCGGCGCCGGGAACTGCTGCTTCTCCTCGGCCCGCTTCACCAGGGTGTTGAACTCGGTGAGGAGCTTGGACGCCATGGACGGCGAGATCAGGCTCTGGCCCTGGACGACGGCCCGGATGGCGTCGGCCACCTCTTCGATGGAGATCTCCTTGAGCAGGTAGCCGTTGGCTCCCGCCTTGATGGCCTCGTAGAGGTCCTCCTCCTCGTCGCTGACGGTCAGCATGAGGATCTTCGCCGTCGGGATGACGTCTCGGATGGTGCGGGTGGCCTCGATGCCCGAGACGCGGGGCATGCGGACGTCCATGAGGACAACGTCGGGGGCGAACTCCTCGGCCTTGGCGATGGCGTCCTGGCCGTCCTCGGCCTCGGCCACGACGTCGATGCCCTCTTCGGACTCGAGGACCATGTTCAGGCCCCGCCGGAAGAGGGCGTGGTCGTCGGCGATCAAGACCCGGATGGGTTCGTTGTCGCCGCGGGCTCGTTCGTCTGCCATCTTCCTCGTCTCTAGCCCTCTAGCCCGCGTCGATGAGTCCGACGTTGCCGTCGTTCCGGCGGTACACGACCGCGGCCTGCTCGGTCTCTGAATTCGTGAAGAAGTAGAACTCGTGGCCGAGCAGGTCCATCTGCAACGCTGCCTCCTCAGGGGTCATCGGCTTGATCGCGAAGCTCTTGTTCTTCACGATCTGGACCTGACCCGGTTCGGTCTCTTCTTCGTCGAAATCCTGCTGGAGGCCCGAGTTTACCGATCCGTGCCGTCGGGGATGCGATCGCCCGATCAGCTTGCCCTTGAGCTTTTCGATCTGGTGCTCCAGTTTGGCCACCACGCCATCGAGCGCCCCGTGGGGATCTCCGGCCGTTGCTTTGGCCCGCAGTGTGTGGCCGTGGGAGACGAAGGTGACCTCGCAGCAGTCGCGGTCAGCGATGCGAGGGTTTCGCTCCTCGGAGTACAGAACGTCGACGTGGTCCATGTCGTCGAGGAAGCGAGACAGATGGGACAGCTTCTCCTGGGTGGCGGCCCGGAGCCCATCGGAGACATCGACGTTCCGCCCGCGGATGCTGACGTCCATCTGGCCGAAGTGTAGGTCTCAGGCGGTGGACACGCCGAGGACCCACTCCAGCATCGAGCGGGCCACGTCCTCGGCCGTCGGCAACGGCCGCGTCGACAGACACAGGCGCCCTCGGGCCACCGCGTCAGGGCGCACCCACGGGCAGGTGTCGAGCCGGCGGTACACGGCGGTCAGGACGCTCTCAGCCATCACCCGCGGCATCGGACAAAGCCTCCGTCGCCTTGAGCGGTGTCCGCGCCGCGGCCGCCGCTCGGATCTCGCTTGCGCCCGCCGACCTCAGGGCGCGGGCGGCGGCGCTCACTGTCGCGCCCGTGGTGATCACGTCGTCGATGAGAAGCACGCGCTTTGGGGCCTTTCGGGTGGCGGTGAAGTTCGGCCCATTGACGCGGTCGCGCTTCGGCCGACCGGTCTGGGGCGGCCCAGGCGAGCGTTTCAGGAGCGCCCGGCACGGCCGGTGCAGGCGGCGGGCGACGGCACGGGCCAGCAGCCGGGCCTGGTCGAACCCGCGCTCCCTTCGGCGGACCGCGCTGGTCGGTGCCCAAGTGACGACGTCGACCGTGGCGGGATCGACGAGTGCGGCGATGGCATCTGCCAGGCCGGGGACGGAGACCCTGGCGTTGCGGTACTTCAGCCGGGCCACCAGCTCTCGTCCGGCGCCGGTGTACGACAACGCCGCCACGCACCCGTCCACGTCCTTCGGCGTCGGCAACGCGGGCGCCGCTTTGAGCCGGCGCGCGCACCGGTCGCACGGCGCCGCGCCGGACGCTCCGCACACCGGGCACCGCACCTCGAAGAGCACGACGGCAAGGCTACGAAGGGGGTGTGACAACGGTGCACGATCACGAGCTCGGACCCGGAGTGGTCAGCGGGCGCGCTCGACCCCGTCCTCGGTGACGTACGCCGTGATCAACTCGGCGGGGGTGACGTCGAACGCGCGGTTGTCGACCTCGGTGCCGTCGGGGGCGATGCGTGTCCCCGCAACGGTCGTGACCTCGTCGGCGGCGCGCTGTTCGATGGGCACGGACGCGCCGTCCGGCGAGTTCGGGTCGAACGTCGACTTCGGGGCGGCGACGTAGAAGGGGACCCCGTGGTGGTTGGCGAGCACGGCGAGGCCGTAGGTGCCGACCTTGTTGACAACGTCGCCGTTGGCGGCGATGCGATCGGCGCCGACGACGATGCAGTCGACCTCGCCCCCGGCCATGAGTCCGGCGGCCATGACGTCGGCGACCAAACGGTGCGGGACGCCCAGCCGGGCCAGCTCCCACGCCGTCAGGCGGGCGCCTTGGAGCACGGGCCGGGTCTCGTTCACCCACACCGACGGACGACGCCCGGCCTCATGCGCGGCCCGAATGACGCCGATGGCGGTGCCGTACCCGACGCACGCCAGCGATCCGGCGTTGCAGTGGGTCATCACCCGGGCGCCGTCATCGATGAGCGACGCGCCGTGGCCGCCGATGGCCCGGTTGCGCTCGACGTCCTCTTCGGCGACGCGCACCGCTTCGGCGACCGGATCCTCAGCCGAACGCGTCCGCTGGATCCCCCACGCCAGGTTCACGGCCGTCGGCCGAGTTGCAACCAGCCGCGCCGCGGCGGCGTCGACGTCGTCGCCCCGCACCGATGCCAACGCGACGCCCATGGCGCCGGCCGCGCCGAGAGCCGGCGCACCCCGGACCGCCATCGCCGTGATGGCCTCGCACAGCTGGTCCACCGTCCGGCACTCGATGAAGTCGAGCGTCGCCGGCAGGCGCCGCTGGTCGATCAGGCGGACGCGGTCGCCACACCACTCGATCGTCGGCGGGATGCCGTGCTCCGTCACCTCACCCAAACCTCTCCGATGTTGGTCGCGCGCTCCATTTGTGCCCGTTTGCCGAGTCCAAACGCAAGATCGGAGAGGTTTTGCGGTTGCGGTTGCGGTTGCGTTGCGGTTGCGGTTGCGGTTGCGGTAGGGCTTCAGCTTCAGTAGCGGTAGTGGTCGGGCTTGAACGGCCCGCTCTGGGGGACACCGATGTAGTCGGCCTGCTCCTGGCTCAGCTCGGTCAGGCGGACGCCCAGCTTGTCGAGGTGCAGTCTCGCCACCTTCTCGTCGAGCTCGCGGGGCAGGCGGTACACGCCGATCGGGTACTGCTCCCGCTTGGTGTAGAGCTCGATCTGGGCCAGCACCTGGTTGGTGAAGCTCGTCGACATCACGAAGCTCGGGTGCCCGGTGGCGTTGCCGAGGTTCAGCAGGCGGCCCTCGGACAGAACGATGATCGAGTGCCCGTCGGGGAACACCCACTCGTCGACCTGGGGCTTGATGTTGATGCGCTGCATGTCGGACATCCGGGCCAAGGCCGCGATGTCAACCTCGTTGTCGAAGTGCCCGATGTTCCCGACGATGGCGTTGTGCTTCATCCGCCCCATGTGGGCAGCGCTGATCACATCCTTGTTGCCGGTGGCCGTGATGAAGACGTCGCCGACGTCGACGACGCGCTCGAGCGTGGTCACCTCGTAGCCCTCCATGGCGGCCTGCAGGGCGCAGATGGGGTCGACCTCGGTGACGATCACCCGTGCCCCCTGACCCCGCAGGGCGGCGGCGCACCCCTTGCCGACGTCGCCGTAGCCCATGACGACGCAGACCTTGCCGCCGAGCATGACGTCGGTACCCCGCTTGATGCCGTCGATGAGCGAGTGACGGATGCCGTAGAGGTTGTCGAACTTCGACTTGGTCACCGAGTCGTTGACGTTGATCGCGGGGAACAGCAGCGTGCCCTCCCGCTGGCGGTGGTACAGCCGGTGGACGCCGGTGGTCGTCTCCTCGGTGACGCCGATGATCGACTGCGCCGTCTCCGTCCACAGAGTCGGTACCTCGGCCAGCGTGCGCCGCAGCGTCTCGAGCACGACCTTGTACTCGTCGGAGTCGTTGGGCCCGGCGTCCGGCACAGAACCGTTCTTCTCGAACTCGGTGCCCAGATGGACGAGCAGGGTGGCGTCGCCCCCGTCGTCGAGGATCATGTTGGGCTTCTCACCGCCGGGCCACCGCAGGATGTGCTCGGTGCACTCCCAGTACTCCTCCAGCGTTTCGCCCTTCCACGCGAAGACGGGGATCCCGGCGGCGGCGATGGCGGCCGCGGCGTGGTCCTGGGTGGAGAAGATGTTGCACGACGCCCACCGCACCTGGGCACCCAAGGCGATCAGCGTCTCGATGAGCACCGCCGTCTGGATCGTCATGTGGATGGACCCGGCGATGCGGGCGCCGGCGAGCGGCTGGCTGTCGCCGTACTGGGCCCGCAGCGCCATGAGGCCGGGCATCTCCTCTTCGGCGAGGCGGATCTCCTTGCGGCCGAAGTCGGCCAGGTCGATGTCCGCGACTTTGTACGGAGCGTCGGTCACTGCCACGTGGTGTCAGCCTTCCTTGAGTGCGATCTTGATCTCGTCGAGGGCGGGGACGGGCCCGGGGTCGACGCCCTCGTTCAGCGCCATGTGGAGCGACGTCATGTCGCCCACGAGGATGAGGTCGAGGAGCTGGGCCAGCTGGCCGTCGCCGCGCGCCTCGACCTGGACGATGTCGGCCACCACCTCGTCGACCATGCGGAACACGAGGTCGAAGCGGCGCATGACCTGGGGGTGCTCGAAGTCGTGGCGCAGGGCGACCAGGGTGATGGCCTGGCGGGTGAGGTCGCCGTGCTGGCCCCAGCCCGCGATCTCGTTGTGGGACAGCTCGGGCTGGGCGTTCCAGAACGCCGGGATCTTGGCGTTCTCGTTCATCTGCGTCTTCCAGCGCTGGGCGGCGACCGCACCGATCGTGCTTCCCCCGTAGATCAGCGGAATGGTGCGTCCGATGCGCCGGGCCAGGTCGACCACCAGGCTGGAGTCACCCGCCAGCTCGTCGCGACGGGCGGAGAGCCGGCGCACGGCCTCGTCGACCCAACGCCGCGCGCCCGGGAACAGGCCCAGCTCCTCGAGCACGATCAGCGGCGGCACGGCGAGCGCGCCCACCGCGGCTCGGGGCTGGGGGATGTCGCCGGGCACAGTGACGAGCGGCGAACCCCACGCCCCGGCCAGCCGGGCCAGCTCACCGCCGCCGGTGACGATGACGATCTTCGCCCCCTGCACGGCTGCTTCGGTCGTGGCCTCGACGGTCTCCTCGGTGTCGCCCGAGAACGACACGGCGAAGACGAGCGTGTCTTCGCCGACGAAGGCCGGCAGCTCGTAGGACTTGGCCACGACGACGGGCACCGGCATGAACGGACCGGCGACGGCGGCCACGATGTCGCCGGCGATGCCGCTGCCGCCCATGCCGAGCACGACGACCGACGTGATGTCGTCCTTGTCGGGCAGGCCCGAGACCCCGATGGCCCGGTCGGCGGCGGCCGTCACCTGCTCGGGCAGGGCGGCCGTCGCCGCCAGCATCCCCTGCGAGTCGGTGGCCTGCGCCCCGCCGACCGTCATGCCCCGCCGGCCGTCATGGTGGCCCCGGTCACGACTCGGGCTCGTCGGCGTCGAACGTCGGCGTGATGCCCTCGGCCTCGGCCTTGGCCAGCAGGCGCTGGTGCTCGTCGTCGGAGACGGTCTCGGCCTCGTCGATCAGCATGATCGGGATGTCGTCGCGGATGGCGTACCGGCGCTTGAGCCGGGGGTTGTAGAGGGCGTCCTCGTCCTGGAAGTACAGGAGCGGGCCCTTGTCCTCCGGACAGGCCAGGATCTCCAACAGTTGGGCGTCGAGTGCCATCTCTAACGGTCCTCCCCCTTCATCACCGCCACCACGTCGGCGACGTGCTCGTCGACCTCTTCGGGCGTCGACGCTAGAAGGTTCAGCCGCAGCAGCGGCTCGGTGTTCGAGGGCCGCACGTTGAACCACCAGCCGCCCGACTCGAGCCCCATGTCGACGGTGAGGCCGTCGAGCTCGTCCTGTTCGCCCTCGGCGAACGCTCGCTTGAGCCGCTCGATCACCGCCCGCTGGTCGTCGACGGTGGTGTTGATCTCGCCCGACTGGGCGTAGCGCTCGAACTCGCGGCGCAGCTCCGACAGCGGGCGCCCGGACTTGGAGACGATCTCGAGGACGAGCACGGCGGCGATGAGCCCTGAGTCGGCCCGGTAGTTGTCGCGGAAGTAGTAGTGGGCCGAGTGCTCGCCGCCGAACACGGCGTCGTACTTCGCCATCTCGGCCTTGATGAACGAGTGCCCCACGCGCGAGCGGATGGCCTGGCCGCCGTGGTCGGCCACGATCTGGCGCACGAACGGATAGGCGATCACGTTGGCGATGACGTTCCCAGGTCCGCGCTTGTCGAGGATCGACGCAGCCAGCATCGCCGTCGTCGTCGACCCCGACAGCGGCTCGGCGTTCTCGTCGACGAGCACGACCCGGTCGGCGTCGCCGTCGAAGGCGAGCCCCACGTCGGCGGAGATCTCGAGGATCTGGCCCTGCAGGTCCTTGAGGTTCTCGACCTGCATGGGGTCGGCGGGGTGGTTGGGAAAGGTCCCGTCGAGCTCGGGGTACATCTGCTCCAGCTCGAGCGGCAGGCCGTCGAAGACCCGAGGGACGACAAGGCCGCCCATGCCGTTGCCCGTGTCGGCCACGACCTTGAGCGGTCGCAGGTGGCCGACGTCGACGAACGACCGCACGTGGGCGGCGTAGTCGTCGATGAGGTCGAGGTGCGTCGCCGAGCCCGTGTGGTCGGCGCGAGGCGGACCGCCCTCGGCCACCATGCGCTTGAGGTCGAGCAGGCCGGTCTCCTGGCCAACGGGGCGGGCGCCGGCGAGGCACAGCTTGATGCCGCCGTACTGGGCCGGGTTGTGCGACGCCGTGAACATGGCGCCGGGCGCATCCAGCTTGCCCGCCGCGAAGTAGATGAGGTCGGTGGAGGTGAGACCCAAGGCCACCACGTCGGTGCCCTGCCCGAGCACGCCGGCGATGAAGGCGGCGGACAGCTCCTCGCTGGACTTGCGCATGTCCCACGCGACCAGGATCCGGTCGGCTCCGGTGAAGGCCGCGAACGATGCTCCCACGAGGCGGGCAGTGTGGGCGTCGAGCTCGTCGGGCACCACGCCGCGGATGTCGTACGCCTTGAAGATCGTGTCGAGCGACGCCATGACCGGAGGTCAGCGTAGTGGGCACCCGTATTGGCAGTGCCTCAGTACGGTGACCCGATGATCTCGGTCGTCCTGGCCGCCCACAACGAGCAGGGCTACCTCGCCGACACGCTCGGGCACCTCCTCGACGGCCTGCGGGCGCGGGGCGACGAGTTCGAGATCATCGTGGCCGAGAACGGGTCGACCGACGGCACGCTGGCCGAGGCCGAGCGGGTCGCGTCCCAGGCGCCCGAGGTGCGCACGCTGTCGCTTCCGGACCCCGACTACGGCGCCGCCCTGCGGGCCGGGCTGCTTGCGGCCGGCGGTGACGTCGTCGTCAACTTCGACGTCGACTACTACGACATCGGCTTCCTCGACCGGGCGCTGGCCCGCCTCGACGAGGCCGACCGCCCGTCGGTGGTCGTCGGCAGCAAGCGCCAACAGGGCTCGGTCGACAACCGGTCGTGGCCCCGCAAGCTGGTGACGTTCGGGTTCACGACCATCCTGCGCGTGGGGTTCGGGCTGTCGGTGTCCGACACCCACGGCATGAAGGCGCTGCGGTGCGACGACGCCGTACGCAAGCTGGCCGAGCAGTGCCGCTTCCGCACCGACCTCTTCGACACCGAACTCGTGATCCGGGCCGAGCGGGCGGGCCTCGGCGTCGTGGACCTCCCGGTCGCCGTCAACGAGACCCGGCCGTCGCGCACGCCCATCCTCAAGCGGGCGGCGCGCAGCCTCGTCGGCCTGGCCCGCATGCGCTGGGTGCTCTGGCGCGAGCGCTAGATGGTTAGCCGGGGCGAGCCTGGGGCACCAGCGTCTCCCCGTTGCCGCCGCTCTCGGTGCCCCAGAAGTCGAGTTGGTCGTCGAAGAGCGTGAGCTGCTCGCCGTCGTCGCCCGCGGGCGGCATCGGCATCGCTCCCCGCCGCGCCAGCGTGATGACGGCCACGATGCCGAGCAGGGTGAGGGCGTAGCCCAGGCGCTCGGCCCCCGTGTATCCGTAGTGGAGGGTCACGTGCCGCGCCGTCGGCACCACGACCATCTGGTTGGGCGCCACCCGGTAGGGACCGCTCGCCCCCGACGCCTGCCAGTTCGGGAAGTACGACGCCTTGACCAGCACCGGCGATCCGGGCTTGTCGACGTCGAAGGAGATGTAGTCGTCGCCGGCCTTGATGTGGCTGACCTGGGCCTGGCGCACGGGTATCGGCAGCGGCTGCTGGATGTCGATGCCGGACCCGACGATCTTCGCAGGCGGATTGCCCTGCTTCTGCTCGGTGGCCTTGTCGGTGGTGACGTTGATGCGCTGCCAGCCGCTCGGGCCGTCGGCGGCGATGGGCACGCCCCACGACGACGAGTCCTGCTGGAACCAGTGGACGCCTACGTCCATCCACGCCGCGCCGCCCTTGGGTGCGTTCCTGATGACGGCCGGCTGGTTGCTCAGCGGCTGCACGATCTGGGCGTTCGCCACCTCGAAGATCTCCCACGGCGCCGACTTGGCGACCAGGCGGAGATCGGGGTCGGCGTGGGCCTGGGCCAGGGCGTCGGACGAGAACGCCATGTAGTAGCGGACGCCCATCAGCTGCAGGTGCTTCACGCCGTCGGCGACGTCGAGGCCCTTGTACGGCAGGTTGCGCTCGGGGTTGGAGGGGGCCTTGGAGAGCTCGGCGGCGTTGAGGAAGTGGTACGGCGTCGTGGCCGACGACTCGAAGTAGAGGCCCTCCATGGAGTCGATGCAGCCGTGCGTCCAGTACGGAAGCAACATCAAGGCCATCGGCGTGCCGTAGCGGTCGAGGTTGGACTCGTACTCCCAGTGGGCGCGGCCGCAGGGAAGCTTCGACATCGCCTGCACGACGCTGTGGTACTCGGGCCACGCCGTCTTGCCCTGGTAGCCGGTGTAGTTCCAGTCCACCCACGACGGGATGAAGCTCTGGTCCTTGCTCGACGGCAGCGGGATGGCACTCCACAGGCCCAGGCTGTGGTTGGCGGCGGCTTGGTTGCGCAACGGAATGCCGGTGAGGACGAGGGCGATGACGGCCGCGACCACGGGAGCGGCCAGTGCCGGTGCCCGCAGTGGCCGCTCCGGGTCCTTGGCGATCAGCGTCCCGATGGCGCTCGCCAGCTCGGCGACGGCGATGCCGGCCAGGAGGTAGAGGCACAGGTACCAGAACGGCAGGAAGCGGGCGTTCCAGAGGCGAGCCTGCGGCTCGAAGCGGAAGATGCCGGCGAAGATCAGGCCGAGGCCGACCAGCACCAGGCCAGTGCGCCGGACGTAGATGATCGACGCCACGGCGCCGACGGCGGCGAGCAGCACCACCCACGTCTCGGGCCCGACCTTGGAGCTGCCGACCAGGCCGCCGAAGAGGTTGTCGCTGTACTGGGTGAGCTTCTCCCAGCCCATGTCGGTGGCGTACGGCGTCCGGAAGCCGACGGGCACCAACCAGAACCCCGCCAGCAGGCCGCCGACGGGCAGCACCGTTGCCACATATTTCAGGCGCGCCCGGCCGCGGGCGCCGCTCAGCGGGCCGACCAGGAAGATGACGAGGGCACCGGCGACGGCGAAGATCGTCGGCAGCACGTGCGACAAGCCCACGGCCGCCAGCAGGACGGCGGCCAGGGCTCGATAGCGGCCGGTGTCGAGGCCGCGCGCCAGCACGCCGAGGAAGACGAGAGCCAGGGCCAGGCTGATGGTGAAGGAGAACTCACCGGCAAGCGTCGAGGCGATGTTGCCGCCGTAGATCGTCCACTTGCGGTCGAAGACGAACGGCACCATGGCGACCCCGAGCAGCACGGGGCCGGGGAAGCGCATGGCGGTCAGGCGCCCGAACAGGTAGGCGGCGACCGGCAGGGCGATGAGGCCCGACACCGACACGAGCTTGAAGGCGATCCCGTACGGAATGAGGAAGCTCAGGAGGGCGATGAGCAGCGTCGGAAGCGGGAAGTAGAACGTCAGGAAGGGGAAGCC